>JAFZDG010000070.1 GCA_017561285.1 Bacteroidaceae bacterium | reverse complement strand
TTAATTTGTTGTATATCACAAAGATAATATTTTTTTGTGATATGGCAAAGCCCCGGCTTGTGAAAGTCAGGGCTTTGTTTGTTTTTTTTACAAAATGCTTCTTACGAAAAGAGGATGCCTCGTTTTGAGACACCCTCCTCGCGTTCAGACTAATACAACATTCTTTATCAATAATTATATGTACCGGCTACAAAATTCCACTGATTGGCCACCATACGCAAGTTGGTATCGCCCATAGCACGAAAATCGCTTATCTGATTGTATCGACAATCTACATACATCAAGTTGGGACACTGCGACACATCGAGTGTCATCAGTTGGTTGTTGTTGCAAATGAGCCGTTCAAGCATCAACTGATTACTGAGGTCGAGTGTCGTAAGGTCATTGTACGAACAATCTACAAACGACAATTTTCGAGTACCATCCAAATCGATCGTAGTAAGATCATTATCGGAGCAAATCAAATCCATCAAAGCCGTACAATTGACCAACGCCAATTGTGTCATATTATTCTCACTACACGACAACGTTGCAAGCGAAGCAAGGTCTTGTATATAGAGCTTCTCTATATTGTTATTGTCTATATTCAAGTGCTTCAGCGCATCTACCCCTACAAGCGTGAGCGATGTGAGATGATTATATCCACAATACAACGTATGCAAGTTGTTACAACTATCTACATCAAGCACCTCAAGATGACAATTTTGTGCATACAACGTCTCGAGCATAGGCGCACCACTCACATTGAGTGTCACAAATAGGTTGCCCGTACAATTGAGCATTTTGAGCATAGGTGTACCCTCCACCGACATATCGGTAAGGCGGTTGCGATAGCAGTTTATAGCCACAAGTCGAGGACAATTGTCGAGAACAAGTTGCGACAAATGGTTGCGACTCACATCGAGCGACTGCAACGCTGTACAACCCGACACATTGACCATCGTAATTTCATTTCGCGAAATATCAATCGACTGCAAAGCAGCAAACCCCGATACATCAAGCTGTCCACACAGCTTCTTGTCGTGCCAATCTATAGCCGTAACGTGGCCATCATTGCTCCATGTCACACCATTCCACGATGCAGGATCGTTGATAGAAACACCCAATTGCACATAGTTGGCCTTATTGTGTACCGACTCCGTTTGCAAAAAATCTCTCAGTTTTCTCACTTCATTTTTGTTAGGGGCTGCACATACACCCAATACGGCCATGAGCAGTGTTGCTGTAAACATTATTCGTTTCATAGCATCGTCATTTTATAGGTTAATCACGCTTGTTATAAAATATTGTTCTATCGTAAAACACCCACCTACTGCCAATTGTTTGCCACAAAAAAAATACCGACTGACATTTGCAACGTCAATCGGTATCATCTAACCATATAAAATCCACTACACCAACTTTATCCCATTGGGAGTTATCTCTATGCGGCGCGCCTTATACAACGCACCTATCGATTTCTTAAAATTCTTCTTGCTACATCCAAACACACGAGCCACTACATCGGCATCGGTCTTGTCGCCATAAGGCAAGAAACCACCGGCTTTCTGCAACTCCTCAACAATGAGCTCGGCTATGGCTCCATCGCCAACCGCCTGCTTGTAGCCCACCGGTTGCAACGATATATCCAACTTTTCGTCATCACGCACTTTCTTTATGTATCCCGTAACAAAATCGCCCGGTTCTATCGTTGTAAAGACCTCGTTCTTATACACCATTCCCCAATGGCTATTTTCTACAATCACTTTGTAGCCCAACTCGGTCTCCTGCACCACGAGCAACTCAACCTCCTGATTTAACGCATATTGTGGAGGCGTATTATCGAGAAACTTATCTACTTTTGACGATGCCACGATGCGGCCGGTCATATCATCGATAAAGGCATATACCAGATATACACCACCCTCGCGCATGGTAGCACGCTGCTCGGCAAAGGGTACAAGCAAATCTTTGGCCGTAATACCCCAGTCGAGAAATGCACCTACCTTGTTCACCATCTTGGCTTCGAGAAAAGCAAACTCGCCTACCATTATATATGGCTCTTCGGTAGTAGCTATAAGGCGGTCTTCGCTATCGTGATATACAAAAACCTCTACCTCCTCATCTACAGCAGTACCCTCAGGCACATACTTCGCAGGGAGCAGTATCTCGCCCTTATCGCCCCCATCGAGATAGACACCAAAGTCCACCTCCTTTACTACACGCAACGTATTATATTGTCCTACTTGTATCATTTTCAATCTTATTTGAGTGCAAAGATAATCTGTTTACAACAATATACAAAACAGAAAAAGCGATACGTCTCAATAAAATTCGACATATCGCTTTATTTTTATAGGCGTTGCCCTCTATTTTTCAAAACAACGCAAGGTTGGGTACGAAACACCTTCGTCTATCGTCCATATTTTCTTAAAATCCCAAGTCTGGTATGACGATTGAATTTTCATAGCCTCTTCACTGAGAGCATATACGCCATTTTTCTGTGAATCGGATGTTATTGTTTCGCTATTATAGTAACAATAACTAGAAGATCCGTAATCTCCGCCTACAGGATCGTCACTGGCACGAAAGTCACTGACACGAAAACTACCGGTTACATAACAATTATATATTTGACCACTTGTTCCAATACCCGACACCACATGGGAATAATCTTTACTTTCACAATCTGTTTTCAAATTTACATAACAATTCTCAATTTCACCAGAGCCTTCAGCAGCAATACCGGCAATATGTGTATTATATTCCATTTCTGAATAAATCTGTACATCTGTGTAACATTCAGAAATGATATTATTATTTACATATACAATACCACCGGCCGAAAGAATTGATGAAATAGCTCCCACAAAGCAAGATTGAGCAATTGTACCGCAATTATTTAAACAAATACCACCAACATAATACCCAACCAATCCGTTTTTGGTTGTCTCTATTCGTACACCTTTTATATTACCATTATTGGTATTAAAAAGACCTCCATAAGATATATCTTTAACATTCATCGATAATCCCTTGATTTGGTAGTTACAACCATCGAACGAGCCATAAAAATCACCTCTATTCCATTCCAATCCGGTAACATCTATATCCTGCGTCTGCACAAAATATTGTGGATTAGCTTCAGTGCTATATTTACCCGAAGAAAGACTGATAAGGTTTTGAGCCGTTTTTATAACATACGGTGATACTTCTGTTCCATATCCCGAAGAAAACACAGGTTCATCAGCAGCATCTTGTGTAACTTTTACAACAAAATCATTCGTATTATTCGACAATACAATCTCACCTACTCGCTTTTCGGCTGTTATATTTTCATTGGCCGACACAACCAATGACTCAAACCTCATTTCCGCGTCACACCATTCAGGTTTTGACATTATCTTACAAGTTGAGATAACATTCATTTTCAACTCCTGCTCCTCACCCGTATATGATAACTCAACCTTATCGGTCTCAAATGAAAATCGAGGTTCAAAGTGCGCTTGATATTTAACCACCGCACCCAAAATTCCTCCGGTTGTAGATACAATCCATTCTTTGACATAAAGTCTTGCATACTCATAATATTTGTTATCAGTATAGTAACTGCATCTTGCAACATAGCCGTTTCCGGGCATTACGGCTACTTCATTTGCCCATCCATTAGAGGGAATAGAAACAATATTACCCAAACCATTTATCTCTCCAACAGAAACAAACTCACAAACATCACCATCAAAATTGAGAGCATTAGTTATTCTTACACTAGTAAAACCACTCACATAGACATCATCACCCGATATAAAATTGGCCGATATGGTTCCTTCGGGATCGGGAACGACATCGGTAGGATCGGGATTAGGATCGGCAGGTTCACCATTTACACCTGTCTCTTCACACGATGTTGCCAATAAGACTGTCAACATAAGGCTTATAGCCCATACTAAATAGTTCTTTTTCATTTTTCGGTATTGATTAGTTTTTTTATAGCCTGTGCCCTCAACTATAGGTCATTTCTACTCACTTTACATACATATACAAAAGACGTGTACACAAACTTTATTACTAATCAGGCTCCGAAACTGCCTTGCACCAATAAAGTTTAGTCTACGCCAATCGGAGCAGACGTTAAAACTTTATATTCTTGGTGCATTGAATTTTTCGGATTCGATTAGATAAGAATAAAAAGCTAACGCACTATTACATATGTATTTTAATATTCCGTAATCACTGCATAGGCATTACAAATTTATAGTTGCAAACTTATATATTTTATAACTGCATTTATTCAATCCTAAACTCATCGGCATCGCGCCAGGTGGGAAACTTGGTGCGGAACGACTGCAATTTATCGCCATCAAGCTCTACCACCACACAACCCTGCTCGCCATCGGGCACTTGAGCCACAGTAGCGCCTTTGAAGTCAATGGCCATCGTATCGCCGGTATATACAAGTTTCATTCCATCCTCACCCACTCTATTCACGCCACACACATAGCAGGCATTTTCGATGGCACGAGCCACCAACAGGCTACGCCACACGTGCGAGCGCACTTGCGGCCACGAAGCCACATACAAGGCAAGGTCATACTCATTGCCTACATTGCGGCTCCACACCGGAAAGCGCAAATCGTAACAGATAAAGAGCGCTATACGCCACTCGCGATACTCCACTATCACGCGGCGATTGCCGGCTGTAAACACCTTACCCTCATCGCCCATACGGAAGAGGTGACGCTTGTCGTAGAATGTCACTTCGCCACAAGGCTTCACAAAAAAGCCTCTGTTGTAACACTTACCATCTTCGCGTGCTATAAAACTACCCGCCAATGCTACATCGTAACGTGCCGCCCACGCTTTGAGAGCCGTAAGCGTTTTTCCCTCGCCCACCTCGGCATATTGAGTAGCCGACATCGAAAAGCCGGTAGTAAACATCTCGGGCAATACGGCTATATGTACATCGCCATTGAGGGCTTGCAATGCCTTCTCACAATAGCTCAAGTTGGCATCTACATCCTCCCACACTATATCGTTTTGCAATAGTGCAACACGTAGTTTCTCCATATATCTATTATTTTTCCAGTCCGGTTACAAACTTATCTTTATACTTGCCATTAAACTGCATATAATAGCGTTTAATGGCCTCCATATCGGCTTCAACATCGCCGGTGGGAGTAAAAGTACGCTCGATACCTACCTCTCGCTTGTCATAATCCAAGTAGGCCAATACAATGGGAACTCCCGCTCCCAAAGCAATACGATAAAAGCCTGTTTTCCAATTCGGATTGGCCTTGCGAGTAGCCTCGGGCGTAATGGCTATGGTTATCTTTTCGTTACTCCTAAACTGCTCTACAATCTGCTCCACCAAATCGGTGCGACGACTACGATCGACAGGCACGCCTCCTATCGCTCTGAAAAAGTGTCCCAGCGGGAAGAAGAACCAATCTTTTTTCATCAAAAAACCGGCCTTTCGCCCCAACGAGGTGTAAGCAAGTTCGCATATAATAAAATCCCAATTACTGGTGTGAGGTGCTACGCATATCACACATTTGTCAAAGTCGGGCAGCCCGACATTTACTGTCCAGCCGCCCCACTTCAATAATTTCCCTGCTATATAAGCTCCAAAACCCATACAGCCGATATTACTTGGTCATCTCTTCAAAGTCCGAGATAATCTCATCAACTTTGGCGTTAAAGTCGGCTCTGAGCTGCTTATAGTAAGCTTTCACTTGTTTTCTGTCATTACCTCCGTTTGCACCCACACGAGCTACAAACTCCTTACGCATTTCAAAGACTTTGCGCAATACGACATTTGCCTTTTCAATATCTACGCCGGGAACAAACTCTCTTGTAAGGAGATACTCACCTACCAATGCCGAAGCAATAGCATTAATTTCTTTCTTGAGATTTCTTTTATTAGCCATAATTATATGTATAAGAATTACAGATTGATGTAAATAGTTGCAGTCGGGCAAAAACATTTTATATCGTCTCTGCATAGACCGCCTATTTTCATACTTTACTGCAAAAATAACAATATATGCTTAATAATACAAATTTACTTCTTTGAAATTTACTTTTTTATCTACAACACACCTCCATTGCACCCCGCTATTTGAGGGCACTATTTATAAAATCAATTTTATACATATTATTTATTATTTTCAAAATTTGCAACCACACAACATATTTATATATACATTTGCCAATGCGACAACGATTGCATAGCAGCATATATAAAATTTAGCACCTACATACTGTCGTAAAACAGAAAAAAGTTGTAAATTTGCAACTTAATTAAAATAACAGGATTATTTCAAATTGTATGACCGAAAGTCAAATTAGACCCGATTATATATTTGAAGTGAGTTGGGAGGTGTGCAACCTCGTTGGAGGTATCTACACAGTACTTTCTACCAAAGCCAAAACACTTCAGAAAAGTAACAAAGACAAGGTAGTTTTCATAGGTCCCGATGTATGGCAGGATAAACCCTCGCCCTATTTTATTGAGGATAACAAGGTAACAAAAGGTTGGCTTGAACAAGCCCGGTTGCCCTATGGCCTGAAAGTACGCACAGGACGTTGGGACATTCCCGGCAATCCCATCGTTATTCTGGTCGATTTCAAACCTTTGTACGACCACAAAAACGAATTATATCGCTTGATGTGGGATCTTTATGGTGTAGATTCAATGCCCGCTTATGGCGACTACGACGAAGCTTCGGCCTTTGCATGGGCTTCGGCGCTTGTTATCGAAAACTACTACCTCTATATCAACGGCAAAGAGAAAAACGTGGTAGCTCACTTCAACGAGTGGACAACTGCTATGGGTATGCTATATCTCAAGCACTTCATACCCGGTATTGCAACACTCTTTACCACCCACGCAACCTCAATGGGACGCTCTATAGCCGGCAACAACAAGCCTCTATACGATTACTTGGCCGGATACAATGGCGACCAAATGGCTCAGGAGTTGAATATGGTATCGAAACACTCGGTCGAAAAACGCGCCGCTCTGCACGCCGACTGCTTCACAACCGTTAGCGACATTACGGCCCGCGAGTGCGCACAACTGTTAGAGCGCACACCCGATGTCGTAACCCCCAACGGCTTTGAGCGCAACTTCGTACCCACCAAGAAAGATATGCCTGCCAAGCGCAATGCTGCACGCGAGAAACTCCTCAACGTGGTACAAAGCCTCACAGGTCACAGACCGGCCGATGATGCCTTCTTGATAGCAACATCAGGACGCTATGAGTACCGCAACAAAGGTATCGATTTGTACATTGATGCGGTAGCACGTATGGCTCAACGCAATGACCTCGACCGCGAGATAATAGCCTTCGTACTCACACCCGGATGGGTAGACACTCCTCGTGCCGACTTGTTGCAACGCATGGCTCAAAGCGATGATTACAATACACCGCTGCACGATCCCATCATCACACACCACATACACAACTACGACAGCGACAATATTGTCAACCAAATACATTGGTTGGGGTTGAACAATCACCCCGATAGCTTTGTAAAGATTGTATTCATACCCTCATACCTCACAGGCAACGATGGCTTGCTCAATATGCCCTACTATGACATATTGGTTGGTATGGATGCAACAGCATTTCCCAGCTACTACGAACCTTGGGGATACACACCTCTCGAAAGCGTAGCTTTTGGCATTCCCACCGTCACTACTCAATTGTCGGGTTTCGGTCAATGGGTAATAAGCCACGATGCCAGCACACTCAAAGCCACCGGCGTAGAAGTTCTGCGCAGATACGATGACAGCTTCATTGCTGTTTCACAGCAACTTGCCGACACGATAGTGACACTGAGCAAAATGAGTAAAAAAGAGAAAACAGCTATCGACAACGCAGCATCAAAACTTGCTGCCGAGGCCGAGTGGAAAAACTTCATTGTACACTACCAACAAGCATACGATATCGCACTGCGACGTGCTCAAGAAAGAAAACAATAATACAATTAATAAATAAAGAAAACTATGACAGTAAAAGCAAGTAATTGTAACGCCCCCATTTGGCGTGATGTTACGGTAAAAGCCTGCCTCCCTGCCGAATTATCGAATCTTGAAACCGTAGCCCGCAACCTCTGGTGGGTGTGGAATACCTCGGCCAAGAGCCTATTCAAAGATATAGATAGCGAGTTGTGGCACGCAACCAACGAAAACCCCGTAATGATGTTGCAAAGCCTCAGCTATGAGAAAATAGAGGCTATTCTCGCCGACAAAAATTTGATGCGCCGCATCGCCGATGTGTACGACGAGTTCCAAGCCTATATGAACGTTGAGAAACGCACCGATGTTCCTTCGGTATCTTACTTCTCAATGGAATATGGTCTTACAGCCGCTCTCAAAATCTATTCGGGTGGTTTGGGCGTATTGGCCGGCGACTACATGAAAGAAGCCAGCGACAGCCGCGTTAATATGACAGGTGTAGGTTTCTTGTACCGCTACGGCTACTTCTCACAAACACTCTCAATGGAAGGCCAACAAATAGCCAACTACGAAGCTCAAAAGTTCAATCAACTTCCCATTGAGCAAGTTTGCGAGGCCGATGGCCGTCCTATGATTCTCGAAGTACCCTTCCCCGGCCGCACCATCTACTCGCACGTATGGCGCGTAAACATTGGTCGCATCGCCCTATACTTGATGGATACCGACCTCGACCTCAACAGCGAGTTCGACCGCCCCATCACATACCAACTCTATGGTGGCGATTGGGAAAACCGTATGAAACAAGAGTATATGTTGGGTATCGGTGGTGTATTGATGTTGCACAAGCTCGGCATCGAAAGCCAAGTTTACCACTGCAACGAAGGTCACGCTGCCTTGTTAAACGTTCAACGCCTCGTTGACTACGTGGGCAAAGGCCTCAACTTTGCCGAAGCACTCGAGATCGTACGCGCATCTTCTCTCTACACCGTACACACACCCGTACCCGCCGGTCACGACTACTTCGATGAGTCTCTCTTCGGCAAATATATGGGCGAATTCCCCGCAAAACTCGGTATCAGCTGGAACGAGTTTATCAACATGGGCCGCGAGAACCCCGACTCTAACGAGAAATTCTCTATGAGCGTATTTGCTTGCAACACTTGTCAAGAAGTAAACGGCGTAAGCTGGTTGCATGGCAAAGTATCGCAAAAGATGTTCCAACCCATCTGGAAAGGTTATGCTCCCGACGAGTTGCACGTAGGTTACGTTACCAACGGTGTACACATGCCCACTTGGGCTGCCTCGGAGTGGAAAGCTTTCTACAGCGAGAAACTCGGCAAAGAGTATATGGAAGACCAATCAAACTGCGACATCTGGAGCCGCATCTATGAGGTAGATGACCAAGAAATATGGAATATGCGTCAACAGTTGAAAAACAAATTTATCAACTTCGTAAAAGACGACTTCCGCGAAACTTGGCTCAAAAACCAAGGCGATCCCTCTCGCATCGTTTCTATCCTCGACCGCATCAATCCCAATGCTTTGCTCATTGGTTTTGCTCGCCGTTTTGCTACATACAAGCGTGCGCACCTCTTGTTTACCGACTTGGAGCGTCTCTCTAAAATCGTAAACAACCCCGATCGCCCCGTACAATTTATCTTCGCCGGTAAAGCTCACCCCGCCGATGGTGCCGGTCAAGGACTCATCAAGCGCATTGTTGAGATTTCGCGTATGCCCGAGTTCTTAGGCAAAATTATCTTCTTGGAAAACTACGACATGAAGATCTCTAAACGCCTCATCTCGGGTGTAGATATTTGGATGAATACCCCCACACGCCCCTTGGAGGCTTCGGGTACTTCGGGCGAGAAAGCCGAGATGAACGGTGTTCTCAACTTCTCGGTACTCGATGGTTGGTGGTACGAAGGTTATCGCGAAGGTGCCGGTTGGGCATTGACCGAAAAACGTACTTACCAAGATCAATCGCAACAAGACAAACTCGATGCTGCTACTATCTACACAATGCTCGAAAACGAGATTATCCCCTTGTACTTTGCCAAGAACAGCAAGGGCTACTCTCCCGAGTGGATACAATACATCAAGAAGTCTATCGCCGAGATTGCTCCCGTTTATACTATGAAACGTCAACTCGATGACTACATCGACCGCTTCTATAACAAAGAGGGCGAACGTTCGGCTCTCTTGCAAGCCAACAACTTTGCCAAAGCTCGCGAAATTGCAGCCTGGAAAGCACAAGTTGCCGCTAAATGGGACGAGATTGAAGTGTGCGAGGTGAAAGTACCCGAGGCTATGCATTACACTCCCGAAGTTGGTGTTACATACCCCATCGAGGTTACTATCGACAACAAAGGCTTGGGCAACTGCTTGGGCATTGAGCTCGTTGCCATCCCCGCCGATAGCCCCACTAACTGCACTGAGATGAAACTTCACAGCGTACAAGAACTTGAAGTAGCCAAGATCGAAGGCAACCGAGTTACTTTCCGCTTGAACAACACCATCGACAAAGCCGGTGCATTCCGTTTCTCTTTCCGCATGTATCCCAAGAATGCCGATCTTCCCCACCGTCAAGACTTCGCATACGTGCGTTGGTTCTAATTACGGAAGATACTAACAATAACGGGGGTGTCTCAAAACGAGGCATCCTCTTTTCGTAAGAAGCATTTTGTAAAAAAAACAAACAAAGCCCTGACTTTCACAAGCCAGGGCTTTGCCATATCACAAAAAAATATTATCTTTGTGATATACAACAAATTAAACGT
>JAFZDG010000069.1 GCA_017561285.1 Bacteroidaceae bacterium | reverse complement strand
GAGCAGTCGCCCTCATAGTCGAAGATGAAACTATCTTCGCACGAAGTCGATAGCAGCGATAAGAGGGCTGCCAATAGAGTGGTAACGGTGAGATGACTCAGTCGGTTCATAGTGGTGTGTGTCTGTATATAGTCTATACCTCATAGGGTATAGTGTTGTTGTCTATGTTGGGTGCGAAACGCTATGTGGTTTCGAGGTTGCGTATCACTCTTTGCACCGATACGCCTGGTGCTTGTGTTGAGTGGGAGGAAATCACATAGTGCAAGATATGCCTTGCACTATGTGATAGATATAAAAATTATTGAAGAGTTACATTTTGGTTAACAATTCTCCAAGAGAGAACGTTGATGCGAGCTGCAACGAATGACTTTGTCTCTTCGGGTTTGACGGGCTCTGTAACTTGCAAATCACCCTCATAAACAGGTGTACCCAAGCCTTTGATACCTTCTACGGTGATTACATAGCTGTGGTTGCGAACTACGCCAAGATTGCTTGCTCCACCGAGGTGTGCAATATCTACAGTATAGTATGACATACCGTTCCAAACTCTTGCTCGGTCAAGTTCGGCCAATCTGGCATTTACTACAGTTGCATCTATTGCAACGGGTGCTCCATTTTCGTATTTGTACCATTGAATATTTTCAGCTTCATCGGTAAGAACATATTTTACAGTGTAACTGTCTTTACCAGATGTTACATCGGCATCGAATGTAATGTGATTGGGTTCAATGCTGATATATTCGTTTACGTTAGTAGTTGATTGATAGTAGAATTCGTTTTTGAGAGAGTTGGCAACAAGATTTCTAACACCATCGAAAGTATAGTATTGAGAGTAAAGTTGAGCAATTTTAAGTTCGTTTCCACTTTCATCTACCAGTTTAGTGGCAATAACAACTCTTGTGTGAGTGTTTTCATCTGTATTCTCCAAGCAGTAGTCAGGCTCAGCGGCATTGTTACCTGTATTATCATCCATAACAGCGTCCCAAGTGAAATCTTTATTATATTGAACCTCACCGTTTGCAGGAACCGATTTTGCCCAATAAGAACGATACCAGGGCTCATCGTTCCAGGTAAAACCAAGTTCTGTGTTATCCCAAGTAAGATCTATATCTTTAACAAGATATGAGTGGCTTATGGTTGTATTGATGTCCCAACCTACGATTTGGGCATATACTTTTGTACCATTAGCATCTGTCTCACCGGTATCGAATGTGTTGTCGGTAGTACCTTCTTTGACATTTACTGTAACTTTAGCTGCTACACGTTCTACATATACTTCAACCGGTTTCGCTATTGCTTCGTCTTTAGTAGAACCGATATTGTCCATTGTAATAGGAGTAGCATTGGCTACTTTTGAGTTTCTTGCATATGCTGAGTTGCTCATTAAGAAATCTGTATCACTTTTCATTTGAGCTTCAGTAATGAGTTTTTTATTTAAAGTATTGAGATCTAATCCATCACCTTCATAATCCCAGTTCAGGACAACAAGCATTTGGGCAGGATACTTACCTTTGTTATTTTGAATAGTAAGCATTACATCGGTAACAGTCTCTACATTATTCATATTAGCTCCGGCGATACCAAGCTCGGTCTTATCTTTAATAATATAGTTGTCTTTGCAAAATGCACCAACCATATTATCGCTATTAAGAGTAAACTTGGCTCCTGCAGCATCGAAGAAGAAGAAGTGTGCGCTGGTAATTTCTTTTTCTATACCTTCACCCTCATCGTATGTTCCATCATCGGCACGCATAGCGGGATCGAACACGCTGTTTACACTCACTGCAATGTATGAGGTTTCAAGCTCACCACTGCCTGCATTGTTGTTAGGTTCATTGGTCTTGTCGCAACTTGCAAACAATAGACCGGCCATCATAATGGCTAAAAAACTTCTTGTTTTCATAAAAAAATGAATTTAGAATAAATTTATAAAATAGTTAATTGTATTATTTCAGTTGGTTTATCTGTTCTATGGCGTTCTGTGCCTCGGCAATGCCCAGCTCTTGTGCTTGGCGTAGCAATTCGAGAGCCTTGTCGTACTGCTTGAGGTGTGCCTCCAATATGCCTCGGGCATAGATGGCCTCGGGCGAGTTGCCGGCTTTGTCGAGGTGGCGTTGTGCGCGAGTCATATCGTTGTGTTGCATCTCCGATATGGCAGCGTTGAGGTTGGCTATCTCGTCGTTGGGGTACATACGTACGGCGGTCTCAAACACATCGTTCAGCTCATCGCTTCCCGGCTCGTATATCTGTGCCAAGCGGTAGAACTCGTTGAGGCTGAGTTTCTGCGGACTGTTGGAAAATATTTGCTTTATCTCCTCTATATCATCATATTGACGTATCTCGTAGGCTATCTTATAGTCGGAGTGACGCAGGGCGGGGTAGCAGTTTTCCAACAGGAATTTATACTCCTCGGGGTAGGTCGATTTCAACACCCACTCTTTGGGATCGGGTTCGCGACGGCTGTCGATGATGGCCAGTATCTCGTTGCGGTACTCGAGGTCCGATGCTTCGACATAGGCACGCAATCCGGCCCAATCTTCGGGCTCATAGTCGGTAGTAATGAAGTC
>JAFZDG010000068.1 GCA_017561285.1 Bacteroidaceae bacterium | reverse complement strand
GAAAACCAAAAAATAGTGATACAATGATAGTGCCAAGCAAGCAAAGTACCGAAGCCTTCCAATAGCCGCTTTCAACGACACGCATCATATACAGTCCGGAGATAATTATCCACAGTGCCAAACCGTATGCGCCAAAACCCACCCATTTGTTTATGAGTATGTTGGCCAATATGGCACCTGTTGTTCCACCCCAATTCTGTATTTCGGTTTTTATCTTTATAATCTCGCTCGAGAGGCTCTCTACCTCGCTTTGGTCGGCTTGACCGGTGAAGATGAAAGAGGTGAGTGAGATGAGAAGGAATATGCCGAAAAGCGTGAATACAAGACCTGCGATGAAGTGTAATGTCTCGCTGCGGAAGAATCGTATGATAGGCGCGAAAGTCTCACCAAAGCTTTTTCTTTGCACTTTGGTGGGTGCTTTCTTCTTGTTGTTTTTATTATTTTTATTGTTAGTTGCCATGTGTTATTCGTGTTAAGATTTTTTCCAAAATAGGGGCATAAAGATAATAATAGCGGTAAATACCTCCAGACGACCAATAATCATCAGTGCCATTAATGTCCACTTGGCACCTATTGAAATGTCGGAGTAGAAACCACCGGCATCCGAACCTATGCCTATACCCATATTGCTCAATGCCGATAGAGCTCCATATACGGCCTCGCCTATGCTTGCACCTTGTATCGATAGGATGACAGCACCGGCAATCCACACTATTACATACATAATGGTAAATGCAAGAACTTTCGATACGGTTTCGTGAGAGAGTGCTTTGTCGTTGTAGAGTACGGGACGAATTACGTTGGGATACAGTACTCGATGAAACTCGTTACGAGCATTCTTGGTGAGGATAACCATACGGTCTATCTTGGCACCACCACTTGTAGATCCGGCACATGCACCAAAAAACATCAGCAATAGCATCACGAGCGAGTAGAATGCACCCCACTCAAGCGTGTCGCAAGTAGCAAAACCTGTACTTGTAATGACGGCGCATACTTGGAAGAGAGCATTACGGAAGCATTGTTCCAATGTGCTGTATGTACCTTGTGCAAAAAGGCCAATCGTAAATACAACTGTGCAAATGACTATCATCATTGTGTACCACTTGACTTGCTCAGAACGGAACAATAGTTTGTGGTCGTTCATTACTGTGCGGTAAATAATGGCAAAGTTGATACCTCCGATGAAAGTGAAGAGTGTGATGACATAATCGATGTATGCCGAATGAAAATATCCGATGCTCTGGTTGTGTGTAGAAAAGCCTCCTGTAGCCATTGTTGACAGACTATGACACACTGCATCGAAGAAACTCATAGGTCCGGCATAGAGCAGAATGCAAAGTATGACTGTGAAGATAAAGTAGCAAAGCCATAATTTTAATGCCGTTTGGTTGATGCGAGGACTGAGTTTGTATTGTCCGATACCCGACACTTCGGTGCTGAGTAGTATCATACCGCCACGATGATTGAGCATAGGCAGTACTGCAACAGTGAAGAGGATGAT
>JAFZDG010000067.1 GCA_017561285.1 Bacteroidaceae bacterium | reverse complement strand
GTGTCGGGAGCCGCATTCATCAGGGTTTCGGCTTGGTCGAGCAGTTGTATGGAGGTGTTGTCGGTGCGGCACGCCACAAAGAGCAGCGCAGCAACAAGTGTGAGAAGTATGCCGGTGTGTTTCATTAGTTGTATGGTATAGGTATATATATGCAAAGGTAGCTCATAGCAGCGAGGTGTGCAAGCGAAGAGGGGTGTTTTGTGCGGGGGTAAATAGATGGTTGTACAGTGGCCTGTTTTCGGCTCGTTTTTACTTTGTAATCTCTTCGATGAGGTTGTCGCAGGTGGTAGAATTGTAGCCCAATTCTCTTGCGCGTTCTACATCGCGAATGGCATCGGCATACTCATAACGTGCTATTTTGCTATAGGCTCGCAGTATATATACAAACGGATCGTTGGGCGATAGTTCCAGAGCCCGTTCTATGTCTTTGTCGGCAGCCGATGTTTTGCCCCAGAGTATATATGTCTCGGCTCGACCTATATACAGGTAGGCCTGTTCGGTATTTTCGCGTATTACCTGATTATACATCTGTATAGCTTCGCTATAGTACCCTTGAGCCTTGAAGAAAGTGGCAAAACCTATTCGCGCTTTGCTGCTATTGGGGTTGTTGCTGAGCATATATTCAAGGTCTTTGCGACAAGCGGTGGTATCGCCTTGTTGCATATAGATAAGTGCTCTGTTGTATAACGCATCTTCATCGGTGTCATCGAGTATGATCAGGTGACTATAGTCGGCACAAGCAAGGTCGAGGCTGTCCATCTCGGCATATAGTGCTGCGCGATTGCGCAGGAGAGTAGTTGAGCGAGGTGTCATAAACAGGGCCATTGTATATGATTGCAGAGCCTCTTGATACTTGCCGCAATAGCGTTGTACGGTACCTAAGTTGGATAGTAATAATGAATTTTGAGCATTGGCCGGCTCGGTGCGCAGTGCATTTTGCAATGCAGTCTCGGCTTTAGCCCATTCGCCTTGTTCTATGTATATATCGGCACTATCTACCCACTGGTAGTAGGTGTCGGCTGCAGCTGCTGAGGCAAGTAGGGCAAATATTATGGTTGCTATAAGGTGTTTCATAGTGCGAATATACAACAAAACCGCACAAAGAGTGCGGTTTTGACATTATTTAATTGTGATGTTGTAGGGGAGGGGGTTACGAGGGAAGATTGCCGGGAAATCCCATCGGTTGCATTTTGTAGCCAAGACGTTCCAATTCCATAGCAGCTCCAATGCGATACATTGCTCGACAAGCTCTTACGAAAATGTGATATGCCATAGGGCTTTGAGGCTCAACCTCTTCATGGCGAATAAGATCGACCGTAAGTTCACCGCAGCGGCGTGCCATATCCTCTATATTGCGTGCATTGTCGCTTGAGAGAGGCATACCAAGTATGTCGGCAATAATATGCTCATCCATGTCATCAAATCCACGAGGGCCGTATAGCTCTTTATATTCCATTGAAGCTGTGCGGCTCCAATCGCTATCCCAGCCATTGGCAATGGCCATTCCCATATAGGCAGCCCATGCAACCGATACGGTAGGGTAGTCGCGTACTTGTTCTACAGCATCGGCCAGGTATTCGGGTGCGAGTGCCGGCCAACGGCTATCTATATCTTCGGATGATGGTAATACTCCATCCAGTTTTCCATACGAACGGCATAAACGTACCAACTTGTCTAATAGCCCCAATTCGAAATTATCCAAATATTCGGTATTGTCCATAGTGTATAAATTATTTCTATCGCAAAAGTAATCATTTTTCTTGGTAAAACGGCACACCGCTATGTCAAAGCTTTGTGAAATATGCCAAAAATAAAATTATATAATGTGGGTTGCACTTGTCTTATCGAATAAATATTAGTATTTTTGCATTTCACTTAAGTAAAATAATCTCTATGCTAAAGAAATTTTTATACATCTCAACTCTGTTGCTTTGTGCTATAACCGTAGTATCTTGTTGTAAGAAGAACGATGAGCCTCCGTATAATGGTGGCAAGGATATAAAGCATACTATATTGGTATATATGATGGCTCAGAATAGCCTTGGTAATCCGTTGGACTTTGATACCGAGAATATCAATGCTATGCGCGCTGCTTTTGAAGAAAATAATATAGACAACGGACGTTTGTTGGTGTTTTTGTCGGAGTACGACCAAGAACCCTGTCTGCTTGAAATCAAGTGTGACAAAAATCATAAGAGTGTAGTAGATACCTTGAAATGGTATGATGGTTGCATATCGACCGATACTGCTACAATGAATATGGTGTTGAGAGATGTACACGAAATATCTCCTCAAGGAACTTATGGCTTGATTGTATGGTCGCATGCCAACGGATGGTTGCCTCAATACCATTTTTACAATATGTCATACAGTGCAGCCCCCGCATCTATAGGCCACGAAGGCAAGGCAAAGTCGACAATGGACATAGATATGTTTGCCAAAGCACTGGAACCCTATCATTTCGACTATGTTTTATTTGATGCCTGCTTGATGGGGTGTGTAGAGGTAGCCTATGAGTTGCGCAATGTGTGCGATTATATGATTGCAACTCCGACCGAAACGATGGGTGCCGGATTCCCATATCGAAGAATTATACCATTGTTGTTTGCCGATAATAAGGACCTTGAGCAAGTATGTGTAGAGTATTACAACGAGTATATTGCTGTAGGAAACTCCGGAACAATATCGCTTGTAGAAATGAAAAATATTGAATTTTTGGCCGAAGCCTGTCGCTCGATAGCGGTGGGCAGAGAAAAAAAAATAGCAGCGGCCAACTCGCTTGCCATACAGTCGTTCGACCGTCGTCTGCCTCATATATTCTTCGATTTGGGGCACTTTATGGAGTATTTGGCCAATGATTATCAATATGCCGATTTCCTTGTAGCACTTGATTTGGCCGTACCCTACAGAGCATCGGGCGATCGTTTCCTCAATATCCGCATCAACCATTATAGCGGATTGAGTAGTTACATTCCCGGTATATGTGCCGATGAAACAGTAGAAGAGTATTATCATACGCTGCAATGGTATAATAGAGTGTACAAGAAATAAAATAAACCATTAATAACACAAACTATGAGCAATATTCTTTTATCGATCAATCCCGATGCGGCAACAGCATTGAACGATTCGACAGCTACTACGGTGACAATAAAGGAAACAGTAGAGCAAATTTCAAAGATGGACTTTAATGAAGTTTGGTCGCAACTATTGTCGAGTGCCGTTGATTTAGGTCTTAAAATCATAGTAGCTTTATTGGTATATTGGATAGGAAAATTCCTGGTCGATATGCTTTATAAGTTTGTAAAAGGAGCTCTCGAACGCCGTAAGGTAG
>JAFZDG010000066.1 GCA_017561285.1 Bacteroidaceae bacterium | reverse complement strand
CATCTTGGGTGGTGGTGTAGTGGAAGCTTTCATCACCGTGCAGTCTGATAGTCAATTGCGACCCATCGGGCTGTGTGATTGTAATAGGGTTGGGGTTGGCCATAATGGCGTAGGCCGCAGGTATAGAACATAAGGTTAATCCTAAAAGAAGAAAGAATCTGCGAATCATATGAGGTAAATTGGAATTAAGAGAATAGGAATATTAAAAAGGGTGAGCGTATTGAAACGCTCGCCCTTTTTAGACATATAGATTATCGAATAGCTACCTTCTTAACTTGGTCGGCAACCTTAACGATATAAATACCTTTATCAACAGCGAATGTAGCATTGTCGTAAACAGCTTGAGCTGCAACAACTTTACCGGTAATGTCGCATATTACAACATCGGTGCGAGTACCATTGGCAGTAACGATGATATTGTTGCCCATGATGCGTACGTCGTTGTTGCCTTCGACTTTGTCAACATCAGAGTAAACACCGCTGACAGTTACATCGTATGCGTATTGAGATGTTTGTTTGAGGAGGTATACGCCGGCAGTCATAATATTGTAAGTAAGGGCATAACCTGAAGTGTTGTAGTCGTAGCTTGAATATGCGAGAGGTATTTCGCTATCGCAGCTCTCATAAAGCTCCATAGTGAAATAGTCGGTGCTTGTTACCGAGAATACACCGGGTTCAAGTTCGATACTATACCAAACAGGCTTGTTGTAAGTAGTCTCTTGCAAACGGATAATACCGGGTTGAATCTCGATGGGTGATGAACAACCTTCACCGGGGAGGAGGTCACGAATGTTAAGGGTGAGCTTCTTGTCGGGTTGAGCTGTTATCGTTTTAACGCGGATGTAGATAGTAGTACCTTCGGTAACGATAGTGTTGCCACTAAAGATGGTGCCGTCAGGACCTGAAGTTATAATGGTAGTGAAGTAGAGGTTGCAGTCGGTAGCGTAGGCAATCTCGTTGTTAGAGCTGTTGTAACCGTCATAGATGCTTTCGTATACCATATCCGATTCGATAGTAAGTACACCATCTTTTTCAACTGTGTAGCTGTAGTAGAATTTACCTACTGTGGCAGGAATTGCAGTGTCACCCAACTCGATAGCGATAGCTTTGTCGCATGATTCACCTTCGGCATAGTCTTCCATACTGAGGAAGAATGTAGTGGCTTCTTCAATGTTGGTAAACTTGATGATACAATTCTCTCCGGCTACCATTTCGCACTTGTTGATATTGGCAATTTTGGTGGCAGGATAATAACCGTCCCAAGAGTTGCAACCACGAAGGAATGTCACACCGATGGTAACGTCTGTGTCGATAATCAACCAACCTGATTGTTCGGCAGTATAGCTGTAGTAAAGCTCGCTACCGGCATTAAGATCATTTTCACCTGCTACGGCTGCAATAGTGTTGTTGCAAGTAGTACCGGCCTCAATGGCTTCGTAATAGATGTTGAAGTTGAATGAGTTGATACCTTCATTGCAAGTCCACTTAATCAAGTAAGCAGTACCACCTTGTACTTCGGCTTTGGCGTATTTCTCACCTTGTCCCAATGTTGTATATGTTTCGCCATCTTTGAAGATTTCAACTCGGCTGTTGTTGATATTGGCTTCGTTGGCATCGGCAACGAGGAAGCAGTTGTCGCCGGCGGGCACTTGTACCTTATACCAGTAAGTACCGTTGTACTTGGGCAATGTGACAGGCTCGTCTATTGAAGCTACTGTGAAGGGGTTGTATTGGCTATCGCCGGGCTTTTCCGATTCAAAATTTATAGTGAAAGTACCCTCCTCGGCTGTAGCTTCGGTCTTTTCGATTTTGATTACATAGGTGTAACCACTGTACACGTGTGAGCGAAGTGCCATATAACCGGTCACCATAGCATCTTCTGAATAGGCTGTGCAAGAACTCCACAAAGAGATTGTATTACCTGCAAAGTTTTCTTCTGAGTCGATTACGAGGTAACCCTCTTCAGTTACGGTGTAACCATAGTAGTATGTACCGGCCTCTTTGGGCAATGTGTTTACGGCTGCCGCTTCGAAGGGGAAGTCGCATGATTGACCTTCAACGGGGTGTGTGAGTACAACCCAAGCATAGCAGGGTGAGTATGCGGGGAATGCAAAAATGTAAGTATTACCGGCCTCTACAGCGTATTTGCCTACATATTCAGAAGTAGTGCTGTTGTAGCTTGTATCGAATGTGCCTATTTGAGTACCGTTACATTCGTTGTAAACTTTGATGCCTGATGCGCTACCTGTGAAGTGGATTTCCAACAAACCATCCTCTTCGCAAGTGTAAGAGAGATATGAATCGACTGTAGAGTAACCCTCTCTTACGCTGGGAACAAAAGCTTTCTCGCCGGTGAGGATAACGGGATCGTCACATGTTTTGCCGGCATCAACATCGGCAGCCTCCATTGAGATAGTGAAAGAAACCGAAGTTTGAGCCCATCCACCCACTTGGAGGTAAATAGTTTGTCCGGCCGATACGGGATATGCTGTAGCTGAATTAAGGTAGATACCCGAAATGTTTGTGTTAGAGCTACCATCGAGTGAAGCACTGCAGTTGGTTGAAGAAGAACTGCGTGTAACAGTTACGAGTTGGCTCTCATTGGCGGGAGCTGTATATTTATAGTATATATAGTTAGATGAGCTTGTGCTGGCGTTGGGGATGTCGGCTGTGTAAGTACCGGCTTCGGTAATTTCGATAGCGGTAATGGGCGATTCACCGGGAACGAGAACTACCATTTCAACACGTGCATAAATAGGTGAGGATGAGAGCATCATTTCAAAGTAATAGGTCTTGCCTTCTTCGACTTGAATCAATGCCTCAAGTCCACCATTTTTAGACTGGGTAGAGATTGTTGTGGGGTTGGTGTCGTCGCAGCTTGTCATCAACTTGAGTGTGCTGATGTAAGAGCTGAGTACGATTTTCAACGCGCCTGTTTCGGTGGCTGTATATTTAGCGTATGTAGGTACATAGCTGTAGTTTACTGTGTCGTAGTATGAGGGGATGAAGGTGTTTGTTGTACCCAATTCAATGGCATCATCACAAGTTGCACCACCATCAACATCGGCATCGGCAATGGCTACGTTGAAGTTTGCTGTGTTTGAACTATAGCTCGAAACTCTAAGATACACCTTTTGACCGGGTTTAACGGGGAAACTGTAACTTGTTGTGTTATCGCCGCTCATGTAGAGGCCCGAGATGCGGGTGTTGTAAGTGCCGTCTAGTGAACATTCAACGTTGATTGAATAGCCTTCATACGATACAGTCAAGAGCTGGCCTTGGGCTTCGGGAGCTGTGTATGAATAATAGACTTCTACTGACGAGCCGGACTCGTTGGTGTAGGTAATATCACCTTCTTCGAGCGCAAGGGCTGTGTCAATTGTGGATTGAGCGTATCCACAGAAAATAGCACTAAAGAATGCCATCAAAAGTAGTACTTTTTTCATAATTGTGAATTTTAAGTTAGTATTATAGTTGTTTTAGGTGCAAGTTTAGGTTTTTTATATCATAAAATCAAGTTTTAATAGGGGATAAAAAGGGGATGGGGATGATAAAAAAACAGCGATACAAAGTCTGTAGCGCTGTTTGATTAAAAAATGTATCCCTTTTTGCAATAGCTCCTATGCCAAAGTGCTGAGATATGTAAATAGTGATTTTGTGTTTTCAAAACCCATCTTTTTGGCGAGTTGTTGTCGTTTCTTTTTGCAATATTCGGGGGTGATACTTAGCAGAGAGGCAATCTCTTTGGTGCTAAGATTCATATATATGAATGAAAGAAATCGAATTTCGTTGGCCTTGAGCTCGGGGTGCTTGTCGCGTAGAGCGGCAATAAAAGTATCGTTGCGTTGCTCGAAGTAGGTAGAGAAGTCTTGCCAGGCCTCGTTGTTACCGATGGCGCGTTGCAGTTGCGAAACGGTTTGTTTGAGAGTGGTGTTGTTGGTCTCTTTGAAGTATTGCGATTTGGATAATTCCTCGACTATGTTTGTTACGATGTCGTTGCGATTGGCTACAATCATCGCTTTGGACATTAGTTCCTTGTCGCGAAGCTCTATTTCGTGTTTGTATCGTTCTTCCTCCAAGAGTGCTTGTGTGCGTTGCTCTTCGAGTTGTTTTTCAAGGAGCTGGTGTTGTTGTTTTTCACGCTCAATGTTGAGTTGCGAAATCTCTTTTTCTTGTTTGTTTTTGATAATCTGGTTGATGAGAGCCCACACCAATATAAAAAAGGCCAAGATACCCAATCCCAGTACGATATAGCTTGTGCGGGTGCGCAAGCGATATTGTTCGAGTTCGTTTCTTTTTTTGAGCAGTTCTATCTTGATGTTGGCATTGGAGAATTGCAACTCTTTGTGAATCTCTTTGATTGAGTCGGTGATGAGTGCAACCGAGTCTTTGTAGATGCAGGCTTGCTTGTAGTATGACAAGTCGTAATAGCACTGCGATATGATTTCGTAGAGTTTACGTTGCTCTTCTATGTTGGTTGTCTGTTCGAGTCCCTCTTTGGCCTGTCGAATGGCCGAGTTGTAATCTTTGATGTCGTACATAGTGCGAGCCAATGCAATCTTGGCCATCGGTATCATAGCCGTTTTTTCGTATTTGATGGCTGCATTGATGGCTTTTAAGCCTCGGTTGTATGCCTCTTGGTAGTCATCGATGGCTCTAT
>JAFZDG010000065.1 GCA_017561285.1 Bacteroidaceae bacterium | reverse complement strand
CTTTCGAGATAACCTTGTAATATAATGGTGGCACTAATCTCATCTACCAACTCTTTGTTGCGGCGCGCCATACGTCCGAGTCCGGCATCCAACATTGTGCGGTGCGCTATGACCGATGTAAAACGCTCGTCATACATCTCTACCTTCAAGTCGGGCAACTGCTTGTGCAGGGTATTGATAAAGGCAGTGATGTAACGCATATTTTCCGAGGGCTGGTTGTTGACCTGCTTGGGCTTGCCAAAGACAATACACTCTACCGGTTCACGAGCTATATAGTCGCGAATAAAATTGAGCAACTCGCCCGAACCCACCGTTGTAAGTCCGTTGGCAATAATCTGCAAAGTATCGGTTACGGCAATACCGCAACGTTTGCGTCCATAGTCTATAGCCATAATTCGTGCCATCTTGCAAAGATACAATTTTTATTGCGAAAGTACAATAGCTTGGTTCCATTGTAACGAAAAGAGCGCAACGGTATATCATAATTTTACAAAAAAAGCAGTTGTATTATGAGAAATAGAGATTTTTGGCTATCTTTACGGCTGAATCGCGTGTGTGTCAATTATACACACACTCACAACAGTAACAATAAAACATTTAAGTACACTACTTATGGTATATAAATTTTTAATTATTTCGGACGAAGTAGATGACTTCAAACGAGTGATAAGAATAGATTCAGATGCAACATTCAAGGAGTTGAACGATGCCATTCTCGACTCGGTAGGTTACAGCCACGACCAAATGACATCGTTCTTTATATGCGAGAGCGATTGGGAAAAACTCACCGAGATAACGCTCTTTGATATGGGCAAAGAGAGCGATGAAGATATATGGTTGATGGATTCTACCCGCATCAGCGACCTTGTAGAAGACGAAGGCCAACGCTTGATGTTCGTATTTGACTACCTCACCGATCGCGCTTTCTTTATGGAGTTGCGCGAGATCATTTTCGGCGAGGAGCAAGAGAGTGCTGTTTGTACCAAGAAGGTAGGCGAAGCCCCCGCACAAATGGTCGACTTTGAAGAGATAGAGAAAAAGATTGCCGCTCAACAACTGGCCGGTGACGACCTTGATGCCGACTTCTATGGAACCGATGAGTATGACATCTCGGAGCTTGACGAAGACAGTTTTGGCAGTTACGATCCCACAATGGACTATTAATAAACGGTATATAAGTAGAATAATACACATAACCTCACTATGAACAAAAATTTGATTACGATGGGTATAGCAGGCGTAGCAATGCTGTCGGCTTGTTGTTCTATGGAGACTACCCAAGAGACAGTAATAGGGAAACAAGAGATAACCATTGAAAATGGTATTATGACTCCCGAAGTAATGATGGCCTTTGGTCGTGTATCATCGCCCGCAGTATCGCCCGATGGCACTCGTGTATTGTATGGTGTACAATACGTTGACTACACCGCCAACAAAGGCAACAACGAGTTGTTTGTGGCACCTATCGATGGTACTCCTGTAAAGATTACAAACACAGCCCGTAGCGAGGGTAACGCTACATGGCTCGATGATAATACCATTGCCTTTACATAT
>JAFZDG010000064.1 GCA_017561285.1 Bacteroidaceae bacterium | reverse complement strand
TTAATTTGTTGTATATCACAAAGATAATATTTTTTTGTGATATGGCAAAGCCCCGGCTTGTGAAAGTCAGGGCTTTGTTTGTTTTTTTTACAAAATGCTTCTTACGAAAAGAGGATGCCTCGTTTTGAGACACCCTCCTCGTGTTTATTAAAATGTTGTCTTATTCTCTACTCTCTTAATAGGGTATAGGTTTTTTTACCTCAATCGGACGACTCAAATTCTTTGTGGTATATGCAGGGTAGAGTCTCCATATATGGTGAGTTGCATTGTTATTGCCAAACCACGAGTCTCCCTCACCATCGCCTTTTACAACATAATTATTACCGGTCCAATACCTATTGTAGTTGGTCTGATCGACATAGGGCGAAAAAGATTCGGTACCCGGCGATGATGCTATAACTGCAGGAGGTACTTCAGCAGGTTTATTTTTTTTCTCTGTATTGTGATACAGACCTACACCCTTTATATAATTTGCTGTATCGGTTACATTGTATTTGTTGAACTTAACATATACGTAGTGGTTGTCAATAGCATCCCAATGCATACCCGTTTGTGCATTCTCTCCCCGTTTAGTATAGGATTTGGTTGTATCATTCTCTTTGGCTTCCGACTCTGTGAGGAAACGAATATCGGTAATAGGTGTGCATTCGTCGGCATATTCGAGGGCTACCCACCACGATTGGGCTCTACTCTCGGCAACAACCAAGAAGGCATCGTCGGCAGTATCAACAGCTCTGCCATGATAGTCTTCGTCATAGAACTTGTCGTTGATAATGAGGGGATAATATAACAACTTGTTTTGTTGGTCGGGGCCTATCATAAATTGATATTCGGGTATTTTGTGTTCGCTCGATTGTGTTTCCATGCGAAAGTCGGCAACCACCAGTGGCACAGGATGCATTGCGACGGTATTTTCCTCAATAAACGTATCAAAATATGCAGCCATACTGCTGCGTCGCGCCGAGTCAAGTGCCAAGTAATAGAGCGGTATGGTATATGATGTTGATTCATCACCATACGATATGAGTGAGAGATTGGAGTCTTTATTTGCAAGGCTCTTGTCCCATGCTTCAAAATCTATGGATCCCGATCCTCCGCTAATAATGAAGAACGAACGTGCATCTGAAGTCTCCACCTCGTCCGAACTGTAATATTCGCCCTCCATCGAAATGGATGCACCCGTTTGTGACATCGTTTTTATAAATACCTGAGCCCAATTGCTTGTGGGTGTAGTATCTTGCGATACGCTTTTTGCACATAAACTCATACCCGCAGCAGCCTCAATAGAGCGGAATGAGGCCATTTGTTTGCGACCGAATACATACATATAGATGCCGCCAAATTTACCTCCGATAGTGACATGTGTGCCATAATCTTTGTAAAGTTGGTATATACCATTTTTGTCGTTTTTGTAATTTTTATATCGTGTCGATGAGGGATCGCAGAGTAGTTTAATAGCCTCATCGGTCATATAAGGCAGAAACTCTATCGCATCGGCCGAGTCGGCCGAGAATTGCGGGGTTAAGTGTGCACTAAGGAAATGCTTGGTGTAAATATCTACTTGATACTCATATTTATCGGACGATATTTCTTCTTGAGAATAAGATTGCTCGAAACTTGCACCTATTAATAATGATTTAGATTTAGAGTTTTTCTGTCCACTAAAAGAAAAACTCTCCGATATCTCTTCAACGGTCTTTTCAAAGCGACTACCCGAAATCTCTGTACCTAAGGTTAGGTTACGTTCATCTAAAACGAGGCATGTATCATTATGCAATCGTGCTATATCCATTACCTTTGTCTTGGGTTCTGAGAAGAGGCCGTCGGTAATCAAGAATGTCGTGCCAATGCGCTCAAGGTAACCATAAGGCAACAAGTCTGATATTTCTCCTGAAGTGCGGCATACTACATAAAGGTTGGGCTCGCCCTTGGGCGTGTTGCCTCTGCCGGGTATGTGTATTCTTTCGAAGAAGGCACGTTTGTCGTTTTTGTTCTTCAACGACAATACCAAATAGTGTTTATCACCCCCCCTTTCTATGCGATGACTGAGTTTGTTGTCCAACAATGCGATATTTTCGTGATTCAGATTGGTCGCAATGGGAATCACTACCTCGGTCTCCCAGGGATCAACCACAAGCACAGGGGGTGCTGTTTCGCCCAAAATTACATCTACAACTTGCGATGCATCCGGCTCATATACATCAAACTTATCTTCGCATGAGATGAAACTCATCGTGATAAATGCCGATAATAGCATCCCTTTACAAAAATTCGAAATAAAATTCTTCATGGTTCTTAAAATTATGTTACTTAATAATATTCTTTATGCAAGTATTGCGATATGTATATATTCTATAAAACTGTGTTTTATTGTAGCAACTTGCTATATATTTGCAAATGTAGTAATATAATTTGTGCTTTTATATAAGTTTGTTGAAAAATTGACGTTTTTTATATAAAAACGAGTGCTTTATTTGGTAAAAATATGCATCTATGCCATTGGTGTATCTTTGGCTGCGCCCAAGATAGCTGCGCTCGGGATAAAAAATAAGTAAAACTTATTTTGTTCTCCTCTCGCTTATCGCTATCTTTGCACAAAACTCTGTATTATGAATTGGAAAGATTTATTGAAGAAGTCACTGCCTTATGTTCTGTCTGTAGTGTTCTTTGCAGCAGTGTCATATTTGTATTTTGCTCCCGAAATATTTGAGGGCAAGGTTTTGTTTCAGCACGATACTCAACAGGGTATAGCTATCGGTCAGGAGGCGAAGGCCTTTAAGGAGGCTACGGGTGAAACAACTCGATGGAGTAATACTACTTTCTCGGGTATGCCTACATTTCAAATTTCACCTTCGTATAGCAATAACGATATAATACGATCGGTAGAGCATATATATCGTTTGTGGATGTCATCACCGGCATCATATCTTTTTATTATGTTGGTGGGCTTCTTTATATTTATGTTGGCAATGGGATGTAAATGGTACTATGCAGTGTTGGGTGCTTTGGCATATACATTCTCATCTTACTTCTTCATTATTATACAGGCCGGTCACATCTGGAAGTTTATTACGTTGGCCTATATTCCTCCCACATTGGGCGGTATAGTGCTGGCATATAGAGGCCGATATTGGTTGGGAGGCGGAGTTGCAGCTCTGTTTGCTATGTTGCAGATAGCTTCCAATCATATACAGATGACCTATTATTTCCTCTTTGTGATTGTGGCTATGGTTGTTGCTTTTGCTGTAGAACTCATCCGCAGCAGGAAATATGCCCAATTTTTCAAAGCGAGTGGCGTACTTGTCATCGCTGCAATATTGGCTATCGGAGCCAACTTGCCCTCGCTTTATCATACACAGAAGTATAGCAAGGAGACTATGCGTGGCGGACATTCGGAGCTTACACAGCCTGTCTCTTCAGGTGCAGAGGCTAAACCTCAAGATGGTTTGAGCAAGGCATATATCACGCAATGGAGCTATGGCAAAATGGAGACATTCTCGCTGCTTATACCCAATGTTAAGGGTGGTGCTTCGGGTATGCTCTCGGGACAAAAGGCTGCTGTTGAGGCTGCTCCGGCATCGGCTCGACCTTATTTGTCGCAGGTAAACAGTTATTGGGGCGATCAACCCGGCACATCCGGCCCTGTATATGTGGGTGCTATTGTGTGTATGCTTTTTGTTATGGGTTGTATCACGATTAAGTCGCCTATTAAGTGGGCTCTTATCGCTGCAACAATCTTCTCTATACTATTGTCGTGGGGTAAGAATTTTATGCCTCTTACAGAGTGGTTTATCGACTATTTCCCTATGTACAATAAGTTCAGAACGGTTTCGAGTATATTGGTTGTGGCCGAATTCTGCATACCGGTGCTTGCTATATTGGCACTGAAAGAGTTTTTTGAAAAACGTGATGGTAAACAATTGCAAGCTTTATATATAGCAACCGGAATTACTGCCGGCATTGCGTTGTTGGCGTGGATTGTTCCGAGTCTGTTTGGTCCTTTTACGAGTGCCTATGAGCGTGAAATGGTGGCTCAAAATGTCCAGCTTGGAACTTTGTTTGATGGTATTGCCGAGGCGCGTATGGCTGTCTTCAAAGCCGATGCTTTACGCACTTTGTTGTTTATTCTTATCGCTGCCATAGTGATGTTTATTTCGGCTAAAGGTAAGTTGCAACAGAAGTGGGCCTTGCTCGCTCTTGGTGTGTTGCTTATAGCCGATATGGGCGTAGTGAACAAGCGTTATCTCAATGGCGACTCTTTTGTCGAAAATCGCCGTTTGAAGGATCCTTTCCCTATGACACAGGTAGATAAGTACATCTTGCAAGACACCGATCCCAATTATCGTGTATTTAATCTTGCTGCCGGCGATCCTTTCAGCGATGCGCGCACATCATATTATCACAAGTCGGTAGGTGGTTATCATGCTGCTAAGTTGGCTCGTTATCAAGATCTTATTGACCGTCAGTTGTCGCAAATGAATATCTCTGTTTTCAATATGCTCAACACCAAGTACTTTATTGTGCCTACACAAGAGGGCTCTGTTACTGTGGAACGTAACCCCGATGCGTTGGGTAATGCGTGGTTTGTTGAGGAGATAATATGGGCCGAGAATACCGATGCCGAAATGGAGGCTCTCGACACTTTAAATCCGGCTCATACGGCGGTTGTAGATAAACGTTTTGCTCAACTCATCGATGATGAGGCTGTGGTAAATACCGAAGGCGATAATATTGAGCTTACCTCATATAAACCCAATGAGTTGCGCTATAAGAGTAATGCTGCGCAGCCTCGCGTTGCCGTATTCTCTGAGATTTATTTCCCTTGGGGATGGCACGTTACTATTGACGGCAAAGAGGTAAAAGAGGCACGAGCCAACTATGTTTTGCGTGCACTTAATGTGCCGGCCGGCGAGCACGAGATTGTTTTCCGTTTCGATCCCCAATCGTTGGCAGTTACCGAGGGTATAGCATTTGCTTCGATAGGTGGTATTTTCATCCTGCTTATTGTGGCGGCAGTAGTTACCTGGCGTAAGCGTAAGGCGGCTGTGGCGAATATCGAATAATTGGAGATATCATAACAGCGAGAGGTTGCATTGTGTATTTGATGCAACCTCTTGCTGTTTTAGTATGTTTGCCTCGCAAATATGATTTTGAACAACAATGGGTTCGCAGTTTTGTATGTGTTGAAAAATATCTGTAATTTTGCATATTAAAATATCTTTCAAACACATTGAAAAATAATGAAAAGAGTAATATCTCTATTTGTAGTTATTCTTGTTTCGGCAGTAGGTTTAGTGAGTTCGGCCGAAGTAATTACATCAGTGGCAGCAAAAGAGGCGGCCGATTGTTTTTTGTCGCTCGATGATGAGTGGCACTATAATACAGATGCCCATGTGCGATTGATAGAACAAGATGGTATCCCGGCCTATTATGTTGTGGAATACACAGCCGGAGGATGGGCCATAGTGTCGGCACAGTCATCTTCATCGCCCATCATAGGCTACAATACTGCAGGTAAGTTTGCCTCGCCCGAACCTATGAGTGAGTTGCTTGACTTCAATGCCAAGATAATAACAGCTCGTGCCCAAAACTATGGAGATGTTGAGCATAAGGGTTGGAAAAATGTGAGACAACGCAAAGCTGTTGCAAAAGTAGATGTCAATACGACACCCGATGTGGCTCCGCTTATTACACTCAATCTCAATCAGTCATATCCGTTCAGTGCCTATTGTCCCACAGTCGATGGCTTTAATTCGGCTGTAGGTTGTGTAGCTGTCGGTATGGCGCAGGCTATGACCGTTCAGCGCTATCCTTCAAGACCAACCGGCAGTCATACCTACTCATCCGAAAACACCGGAGTGCATAGCATCAATTATGATGCTGAGCCGGCATACGATTGGGATGCAATGTTTAACTACGAAGAGGGAACTAATTTCTTGGAAATAGCACGTTTGTTGTATCATATAGGCGTATCGGTAGATATGCAATACAGCATAGCCGGATCGGGTGCATTGATCGTGTCGGTTCCCAATGCTTTGACAAGCTACTTTGGTTATAATAAAAAGACCGTTTATTATAGTCCCAGAATCGATGATAACGAGAAGTGGCTACAATTAGTACTCAATGAGCTTGTCAATGGTCGAGCAGTAATATATGGTGGAAGCAGTAAGCAGGGAGGTCACTGCTGGAACATTGACGGGTGGAAACAATCGACTCAGATGGTACACTGCAACTGGGGTTGGAGCGGTATTGGAAACGGTTATTTCAGCCTTGATAATATGAGCGATTCGTACCAGGGTATGTCGTTCTTATACAATCATGGTGCTGTATTTGGCGTGGGCGCTCCCACCGCTGCTCCTTATGATATTTTATTGACTAATACTCAATTTGCTTTGGGTACTGAAGCCGGTGCCACACTTGCCTATGTAGAAACAGTGTCGGCCGATGAAGATGCCGTTTACAATTACGAATTATCAGGTCCCGAAAATCAACAAACACCATATCAGATAGAGGGGAGTCGTCTCGTGTCGAGCGAACCTGTAGGCGATAGCGATAGATTTAAATATTTGTGTATAAAAGCAACAAATATAGCTACAGGAGAGACTTTTGAGAAAGAATTTGATATTCGTATTGTGCCGGTCGATGTACACAAACTTCTGGGTATCTATGATGCCTATGCCGAGAGTATGTTTCAAGGCTATCCCGATGATGAGTGGCAGGTGAAAATTACAGCCGATGAGCAAGATCCCTTGAAGGTTTGGTTGCAACCTATTTGTATGTTTTCAGGACTCGAACCACAATCTATCTTACCTATCTATGCCATCTATAGTGAAACAGGCAATACCCTCACGATGCCATTGGGACAAGTTCTGTATGAAACTGCCAAATTTAGGATGATTAATGGAATAGCTCAAGAGGAGAACGAGGTAGTAACCTCGGGAGATATTACCTTGCAGATATCGGAGACCGATGGCCATATAAAAATAGCATTTGCTTCCGATTACGTTTTTGGTGTAGGTAATGCTCTTGAAAATAAATGGTGGTATAATGCTCTGACCAATATTGTGCTGACACATAAAGCCAATAGTGAGACTGCTCCTTATGGAATAGAATTGAGTGGAAATACTTTTGCCAAAGGGACTGCTGTAGATGTGAAATTGGCCGATATATCGGTGGCTTGTGATGATAGAACCGCAACAATCTATCTTGAGACTTTTGGTCCCGAAGGTGTGCCGTCGCCCTATAAGGTTGTTGGCAATGCATTGGTATCGACCGAACCTATTGCCGATAGCGATGTGTTCAGGCATTTGTGCATAAAAGCAACCAATGCACTTACCGGCGAAACGTATGAAGAGGTATTCGATATAGAAATCATAGAGAATATGGGGGCTATGTTTGAAGGTACGTACAGTGCCTACGCCGTAAGCGCAATCAGTGGTAATCCCGATGAAGAGTGGCAAGTAACCATTACGGCCGATGCTAAAGAGCCCAATAAATTGTGGATACATCCCGTATGTATGTTTGTTGATCTTGATGTTGCTAATATTAAGCCTGTGTATGCCATATATGATATAGCCAATGGTGTTCTCAATCTGCCTCTCGGTCAAATCACCTATGAGCAACAAGGCTATTACCAAATGATTATAGGTGCATCGACTAGCGGTGAAGTAATAGAGACATCGACCAATATGCAATTGCAGGTGATACAGAACGAAAGTAAAATGGTAATTTTGTTTGATCACAACTATGTCTTCGGTATAGGCAATGCTATTGGTAATGCTTGGTGGTATCAGGCTTTACATAATATAACCTATATAAGAGAAACCAATGCTGAAATAGAGGTTGATGGTATCTGTTACAACATCGTAAGTGAGGAGGAAAAACTCGTAGAAGTAACTTATAAGGGCGACAAGTATAATGCCTATGACAATGAATATAGAGGTTTGGTTGTTGTTCCTTCGGCTATTTCGTACAATGGAGCTACCTACACAGTCGTTTCGGTTGGCGAGTTTGCTTTTGCCCATTGTGCGCAATTGACTGAGGTTACTCTGCCTACGAGCATCGTTAGTGTGGGAGAGTATGCCTTTGCCCATTGTACCGGTTTGACAAAGATATGTGTAGATGTTGCTACACCTCCGAGTGTTCACGAGCGTACATTTGCCAATGTCGATCGTTCAATCGCTGTTGTTGTTCCTGTTGGCAGTGCCGGGGCTTATAAAACAGCTCAATATTGGAGCGATTTTACCAACATCAAAGATTATACCGGCGTTGAGCGTGTTACACCCGATAGTGATGTTGACGTATTCGTTGAAAATGGAGTTATTAACATTACAGGTGTAGCTGATAGTGCGGTGGTAAATATCTATTCGATAAATGGTATTTGCATACGCAGCACAACCGCCTGTGATGTAGCCGGCATTGCATTGCCTCAAGGTATGTATCTGGTACAAATAGAGGGTATCGTACGTAAGGTTGCCTTGTAATATATCTTGTTGAAGACGAATGACCTTCTTCCTAACGATTAGGGGCCGAATCGATTTGATTCAGCCCCTAATCGTTATAATGAGTGTTGCCCGGTTTTCTAAAGCGTTACCCGGCCACATTAATGTCTATACCCAAAGCTTTGACACGTTCGCCTATGGCGCGAAGCTCTTCTACGGGTACTTTTTCGAGCGATTGCTCAGGAGTTTTGCGGTCGATGGAGTATATCTGTACCTGACGCGGTCGAATGCGCTCAATAGCCTTGAGCCAATCGGCTATCTCCTCCTCGGTGGTGTTGTCAACACGCTCGCCATCGTGTTCGCCTCGGGTAAACATTGTTTGTACGATGCATTTACCCTCAAATTGTTCTATGGCTTTTACTACACGTTCGGGATCGCAGTGTCCGGCCGGTACGTTCATTAGGCGCATCGTGTTGGCGTGCATTGTATCGAGTTTCAAGCAGTTGTTGTCTATCTTCGATAGTGCGCGAAATACGCTCTCATCCTCGAGGCGGGTAGAGTTGGTGAGAACGGTGATTTGGGCCGATGGATACAGCTCGTTGCGTAGGGCTATCGTGTCGTCTATGATGCCTTCAAACTCGGGGTGGAGAGTAGGCTCGCCGTTACCGGCAAAGGTTATTACATCGAGCGGACTATTCTCTTGGCGCATTTGCGAGAGTTTGGCTCGTAAAGCTGTGCGCACCTCCTCGCGGTTATGTATCTTGCGGTCGTCACGATTATCGGCATTGTAGCCACACTCGCAATAGATGCAATCGTAAGAGCACCATTTGCCATTGAGAGGAAGCAGGTTCACTCCCAACGAAACGCCCAATCGGCGACTGCGAATGGGGCCGAATATTATCTCGTGAAAAAGTACTGTGGACATATTATAGATAGGTATATGAGTGGTTATTGTTGAGACTTACCGGCTCGTTGTGTAACTTTTATTTCGCCCGAATTTTTGGAGTTGCTTACACCTACATACAATGTGCGGTCATAAGGCGTATTGTTGGGTGAAGCCGATAGAATAATAGATCTGCCGCCTTTGTTGCATTTCACCACCAGCCAGTCCATAACAGTAGCAGTATAGTCAAAGGTGTTGTATTGAGCCGCAACCTCGTTGTTGGCGGTGTCACGAATGTGTGTAAACACAAAACTTTCGCTGCCGGCAATGATCATTTCCTGAGTAGGATTGGCTGCAATGGTCACTTCTTTGGGAAGATCGGCAACATTAAGTACAAAATCGGGAGTGCAACTTATGAGTGAGTAAGTTGCAACTAAAGAGCAGAGTAGGGAAAAAAACTTTTTCATATCGTTACAATTTGGCTTTTTTGATAGTGGCAAAGGTAATAAATACTATCAATATAATAACCGAATAAGATACTTATTTATATAAAATAAGAGAGTTTTACCGGGAATGGTAAAACTCTCTTGGCATCTATGATGTGAAAATGATTATTTCAAACCACGACCACGGATGAGTGCTTCGGGGTTGGGCTCAGCACCACGGAATTGGATGTAGAGCTTCATAGGATCTTCGCTCGAACCGGCCTCAAGGATGTTGATGCGGAAAGCATCGGCAGTGGCCTTGTCGAAGATGCCGTTTTCAACGAAAGCATCGAAAGCATCGGCATCGAGTACCTCTGCCCAAAGGTAGCTGTAGTAACCAACTTCGTAACCACCAGAGAATACGTGGTTGAAGTGCATACTGCGGTAGCGGTACGTAATCTCAGCGGGGAGACCAAGCTCGGCAGCTACTTGTTTTTCAAACTCGCGGGCATTGAAGCTTTCGTAGTTGTCCAATTCGTGCATACGCATATCGAGAAGGGCGGCAGCTACCAACTCTGTTGTGGCGAAACCTTGGTTGAAGCTCGATGCACGTTGCATCTTGGCAATGAGTTCGTCGGGAATTACCTCACCGGTTTGGTAGTGGTGAGCGTACATTTTCAATACCTCGGGGTGAGTAGCCCAGTGCTCAGTGATTTGAGAGGGCAACTCAACGAAGTCACGAGCAACGCTTGTACCGCTGATACCGTAGTAATCAACGCGAGTGAGCATACCGTGCAAGCCGTGACCAAACTCGTGGAAGAGAGTCTCTACCTCATCGAGTGTGAGCAAAGAGGGTGTCTCGGCAGTGGGTTTGGTAAAGTTACCTACGTTGTAAACCAAAGGACGAACCTCGTTGCCGTTGGCATCGACATAAGACTCGCGGAAGTTGCTCATCCATGCACCCGAACGTTTGCTTGCGCGGGGGAAGTAGTCGCAGAAGAATACAGCAAGGTGCTTGCCTTCAGCGTCAAAAACCTCATAAGTGCGTACTTCGGGGTGGTATGAGGGGATGTCGGTGCGCTCTTGGAATGTGATACCATAGAGTTTCTCGGCTACCATAAATACGCCATTGAGTACTTTTTCGAGTGAGAAGTAGGGTTTCAATTCATCCTCGTTGAGAGCATATTTCTCTTGGCGAACTTTCTCGGCATAATAAGCATAGTCCCAAGGAGCAAGTTTGAAGTTACCACCTTCGCGGTCGATAATCTTTTGCATATCGGCAATCTCTTCTTTAGCGCGGGGAACAGCGTATTGCCAGATGTTGAGCAACAGGTCGTTTACAGCTTTGTCTGTCTTGGCCATACGATCGTCGAGAACGAAGTCGGCATATGTTTTATAGCCGAGGAGTTGAGCTTTTTGCAAGCGCAATTCGAGGATGCGTTTGATATTCTCTTTGTTGTCGTTTTCGTTATCGTTGTCACCACGCATGATGTAGGCGGTGTAGAGTTTCTCGCGCAAGTCGCGGTTGTCGGCATATTGCAAGAAAGGTATGCGGCTGGGAGCAGAGAGTGTAAACATCCAACCCTCTTTACCTTGAGCAGCAGCCTCTTCTTTGGCAGCAGCTATAGTACCGGCGGGAAGACCGGCGAGGTCGGCCTCATTCTCAATGAGCAACTCAAAGCCGTTGTTCTCGGCCAATACGTTGTTGCCAAAGTTGAGAGAGAGAGTAGACAATTGGCTGTTGATGCCGCGCAATGTCTCTTTGTCCTCGGCCGAGAGGAGAGCACCTGAGCGAACGAAGCTGTTGTAGTATTTCTCCAAAAGACGCTCTTGGGGACGATCGAGGTTTTCGTTCTCACGGTTGTCATATACAGCCTTGATGCGCTCGAAGAGTGCTTCGTTGAGCATAATATCATCGGCGTGAGCTGTGAGCATAGGGGTAACTTCGGCGGCGATTTCACGAAGGGTGTCGTTAGACATAGCCTCTGTGAAAGAGAAGAATGTAAGCTCTACATTGCGCAAGAGCATACCGCTCATATCGAGAGCCAAAATAGTATTCTCGAAAGTGGGAGCATCGGTGTTGTCGACTATAGCCTGAATTTCGGCTTTTTGTTGTTTGATACCCTCTTCAAAAGCGGGCAAGTAGTGTTCGTTTTTGATTTGCTCGAAAGGAGGTACATCAAAGGGTGTGTTGTAGTCACCCAAGAACGGATTGCTTGTTTGTTGTTGACATGCGGTCATCATAAGGCAGATGATTGCAGGTAAAAATAAACGTTTCATTGATTATAGGTTTAAAAAATTAATATGTTCGGTGTTTTTCTTGTGGGTGCAAAAATAGATATTTTTATAGAAATAAAATAATTTTTATCCCAAAGAAATGTTATTAGTGCGCTAATAATGTGTTATTTCCATTCAAATTCGCCGTAAATGGGATAGTGGTCGGACGAACGTTTGCCGATAACATTGATATATTGTGCCGACATATCGCCCTTGTAAAGTAGGTAATCGATGCGCACCCATATGCGATTGGCGAGGTAGGTGAAGCCGGCTCCTGTGCCCAATTCGAAGAAGGCATCGCGGTGATTTTTGGTTAGACGATAGTAGGCGTAGGAGTTGGGCGTGTCGTTGATGTCGCCGCACATTATGATATTTCCGCCTATCTTTTGGGCCATCGTTTCTATGTATTCGACTTGAGTTGCTCGGTGCTTGAAGGCCTTGAGAAATTTGCCGGTAAAGGATTTGATTTCTTCTGTTTTTTGGTCTATGCTACCGGGTTTTGAGGTGAGGTCCAAATAGAGTCGGGTATCGTCGGGGGTGAGACCTATCGATTCGAGGTGGTTGTTGAAGAGAGTTACTTTGCGGTTGTCTATCTCTACCTCGTAAATGGTGGTAAAGGCCGATAGGGTATAGGCTGTATCGGCAATGGTGCGGAAGGGATATTTCGACAAGAGTTTGCCTTTGCTCTGCAAGTCTTGGTAGGGATAGCGTTTGTTTATTTCGGCTATTTGTTCGGCTGTGAATCTGTTCTTTCCTTTTAGGGGGAAATTGATAGGACCTTCTTGAATGACAACAATGTCGGCATCGGCATTGATAATGTTCTGTATGGTGCGGTTGTATCCTATCTTGTCCGATTCGTTATCCGGCTCTATATCCATAAAATAGAATGTGTTGTATGAAAGTATCGAGAATCCCGGTTGATTGGTTACGAGTCGGTCGTTGCCTCGGTTGATAGGAAAGTATTGCCTTATGGCGGGAAATGCGAGAGCCAATGCGATGAACGATGGCAAGGCATACTTGGGACGCAAGAGTAGCAGTAGTAGGAATAGTATGATGGTAGATAGTGCAAAGATGGGGAAAGCCAATCCTAACAGCGCCGGAATTGGAGTTGTAAGAGGGTTGATATATTGTGCATAGGATGCCGCAATAAGTGCCAATGCCGATACGATAGAGAGTATCAGTACGATAGTGCTTGCAATTTTTTGTAATGTGTGCGGTGTGTTTGAAGCAGACTTTCGGGGTGCTTTCTTCTTAGTTTTTCTTGGCATTGAAAAGTGTTTGTTTCTCCTCGGTCGTTAATGCGCTATATCCCGTTTTTTTTACTTTGTCGAGTATGCGGTCTATCTCTTCGGCCTCTCTTTTTTTGCGAGCATTGTACTCGCTGTCGCTTTCGGGACGTTGGTGTGAGCCGTAAGGTGTATTGGGCTTGCTATTGGGTTGTCTGTACGTTGTTTTCTTGCGCGGTTTGCGTATTTTTATATGTGGCCTGTTCCACCATGTAACAATCTTATCTATAGCGTAATTGATGGGTTGCAGTATGTCTTTGCCTTTTTTCCAATACATTCCGAATGCTATTCCGGCCAATGCACCACCAATATGAGCAAAATGTCCGCCGGCATTGGCCGATGTCATACTCAGGAGGTCTATCATAATAGTAAAGGCTGCAATGTATTTGAGTGATACTTCGCCTATGAACATCAGATTTACTTTGTAGTCGGGGGCACGCAATGCAGTGGCAAAAACAATGGCCATAATGGCTGCCGAAGCACCGCACATCATACCTTGTTTGTCGGCAAAATAGGGAAAGATATTGTATGACAATAGATATAAGGCTGCACCCGAAAGACCGCCTATAACATATAATGTGCCGAGGTGTTTCTGAGAAAAATATTGTGTAAAAATAGTACCAAACCAATAGAGCCACATCATATTGAATAGTATGTGCCACAAATCGTTATGCACAAACATATAGGTAAAAAGAGTCCAGATGCGGTAAGGCAGTACGTGCAGATTGGATGGCACTTCAACATACGACAACCATTGCATTGAGTTGATGTTGAAGAGTAAGAGTATCACCGATACCAGTTGTATGGTAATGAATGCTCCTACATTGATGAATATGAGACGCTTGAGTGTGGGTGCGCCGTCAAACTGATATTTGAGCCTATCAATAATACCCGCCATTTCCTATTCCTTTCTTGCGCCAATAAAGTATGAGTAATATGCCCACCAACATACCACCAAGATGAGCAAAGTGAGCAATGCCATCGCTCGATGCGCTGATACCTAAGAAGAGCTCGATGAGGCCGTATCCCAAAACAAACCACTTGGCTTTGATGGGAACGGGAATAAACATTAGGTAGAGTGGAACATTGGGAAAGAGCATTCCGAATGCCAACAAGATGCCGAACACAGCTCCCGAAGCTCCTATTGTAACCAGTCCGTTCAGCGCAATTGATGCTTGTTCCCATCCGTAGGCATCTGCTATTTGTGTTATTTGACCGCCAAACTCTATATACCAAGCCAACTCTTGTATAATGCCGGCTCCCATACCGGTGGTTATGTAGTAAAACAAGAATCGCTTGCTACCCCATACTTGTTCGAGCGTGCGACCAAACATATAGACCGAGAACATATTGAAAAATACGTGCGAGAACGATGATGGATCGTGCAAGAACATATAGGTAATGAGTTGGGCTACATTGAATTGGCCTGCACCAAAAGCGTGTAGTCCCATCCAGTCGACCAAGCGGTAGCTGCCGGTAGCGGGGTTGGTGCCAATGACCAATGTGGCAAACCATAGCAATAGGTTGATGATGAGCAGGTTCTTTGTGACCGGAGGGATTGAGTTGAAATATGAACGCATAGTTATTTACGGTATATGGTTGTAAAATAGAGTATTATCTTGTGCTTTGATAAAGCGCGACAAAGGTAGTGAATAATTGTCACTCGGCGTGCGATAGTATGTTATATTAATAAAAATAACTGCTATACAGTGATAAATTTGTTAAAATTAAGAGGTCTATTGTTGTGTCGTTGAGCAAATCTCCTGCAGGTCGTTCCACAGTATCGAGCATACATGGGGTGTCGAGAACATCTCAATCAAAGGTTCTCGCTCCGAATAGTCTTGTTCGGTAGCCGCCAATTCAAGCGCTTGTATCATACCGTTATAGATGCTATCGACACTGTGGTCGCATTGTATAATCGTTTTGTAACCGGCAAAAATTTCGCGCGAAGGTGTTTTGCGACCGGTTTCGCACAAAATGATGCGATTGGCCTTGATGTAGTTGGTGATTTTGCTCGACAAGAATGGATCTTCATCGAGATTGGCATCTATGTCCAACAATACTTTCGCTTGGCGATAGTAGGGTTCGAGATTGGATGTATAGGGTTCTATGTCTATTTGTTTACACTCCTCTTCGGTCAGAATCTTCTTCATCGAGTCGAGGTAGAGCATTTCGCCCACAAAGACAATGCGTGTATCGGGTTTTTCCTTGAGGAGCATTTGGAATGCCTTGAATAAATTGATGGGACTGCGCATACCATAGATAGAACCGGTGAAAAGGAAGATATTTTCTTGGGCAATGGGTAGTTGGTATGATTCATTGGTAGAGGGTGTGTGCAAAACATTGCTGCGCAGCCCCTCTTTGTGCTTAAACGTGGTAAGTTGAAATTGCAGCATTTGTCGGCTTGCTGCAGCAAGGTAGTGCGCCGAAGGCAAGTACTTCTTCATTACCCGCAATTGCTTATGATACCACGATCGGCTGGCCCAACCGCCCGGGCCGGGTATGGCATCGACTGTATAAACGGCCAATTTGCAATTGAGCTGTTTCGATAGGCGAGAACCGCATACCAAAGGCAATATGTAGGGGCTGGATATAATGGCAACAATAGCATCGTAGTCCTTATCTACTATTTTCGATGCTTTGTAGCTCCACCATTGTGCAACGGCGATGATACCCCAGCCGCGATAGAGGCGGCGGTAGTACTTTCTTTGATTGGGTGTTAAGGGGTGCGCATATATTTTGTTGAAGCCTTTATCGGTCAGATTTTTTGTATCATCGGAATCAATCAGCCAATCGACAGTGGCGTGTTGAGCCAATTCGCTATATAATCGCTGAGGTATGGCCGAGTTCTCTCCAATTACAAGTATTTTCATAAACAAGTGTGATGAATATTTGTTGCAAAGATAACGACAAACGAGAGGAGAACAAAATAAGTCAACTTATTTTTATTCCGCACCATTTGATAGTGGAGGGTGTAAAATAGGCTTATTTATGAAATATTGTATGGATTATATGTTATTTTATGTCTGTGCAAGGATATATATCGATATAAATTGCTTATCTTTGCACGCTTATTATATATAATAGAAGTATGAAGATAGAACAAATTATAGCATCGGCAACAGCATCGGCTGTTAAGGCTCTCTACGGTATAGAGGCAGAGCTAAATAACTGTATGCCGCAAAAAACAAAGAAAGAGTTTGAGGGTAATCTCACTGTTGTAGTATTTCCGTTCTTGCGTGCATCGAAAAAAGCACCTGAGGCTACAGCGCAAGAGATTGGTGAATACTTGGTTGCTAACGAGCCTGCAGTGGCCGGTTTTAATGTAATCAAAGGTTTCTTAAATCTTGTCATTGCGCCGGCATTCTGGGCCGGCTTGTTGCATAACATCGATAGTGATGAGCATTTTGGTATTACCGAGGCTACCGATCAATCGCCTTTGGTAATGATCGAGTACTCTTCGCCCAATACCAATAAGCCTTTGCACTTGGGACACGTGCGCAACAACTTGTTGGGTTATAGCCTTTCTCGCATTATGCAAGCCAATGGCAATAGAGTTGTGAAGACCAATATCGTGAATGACCGCGGTATTCACATCTGCAAGTCGATGCTTGCTTGGCAAAAGTGGGGCAATGCCATTACTCCCGAAACAGCCGGTAAAAAAGGCGACCACTTGATTGGCGATTTCTATGTACTCTTCGACAAGCATTTCAAAGCCGAAGTGGCTGCCTTGATGGATGAGGGTAAGAGTAAAGAAGAGGCCGAGGCTGCTTCGCCCCTTATGGCCGAAGCGCGTGAAATGTTGCGTCGTTGGGAAGCCGGTGACGAGGAGGTGCGCAGTGTATGGCGTATGATGAACGAGTGGGTATATGCCGGATTTGACGAAACATACCGCCGTATGGGTGTAGATTTCGACAAGATTTATTACGAAAGCGAGACATACTTGGAGGGTAAGGATAAAGTACTCGAAGGTCTTGAAAAAGGTATTATGTACCGCAAAGAAGATGGCTCGGTGTGGGCCGACCTGACCGGCGAGGGCTTGGATCACAAATTGTTGTTGCGTGGTGATGGTACATCGGTGTATATGACACAGGATATTGGTACTGCCAAATTGCGCTTTATAGATTATCCTATCGACAAGATGATATATGTAGTGGGTAATGAGCAGAACTATCACTTCCAAGTACTCTCTATCTTGCTCGATAAGCTTGGCTTTAAATGGGGTAAAGATCTTGTACACTTCTCGTATGGTATGGTTGAGTTGCCCGAAGGCAAGATGAAGAGTCGTGAAGGTACAGTGGTAGATGCCGATGACTTGATGGACGAGATGGAAGCAACAGCACGTGCTACCTCGGCCGAGTTGGGTAAACTGGATGGCTGTACAGCAGAGGAGGCTTGCGAAATCTCGCGCATAGTGGGTATGGGCGCTCTCAAGTACTTTATACTCAAAGTCGATCCTCGTAAGAATATGACATTTAATCCCAAAGAAAGTATCGATTTTAATGGCAACACAGGACCTTTCATCCAATATACCTATGCCCGCATCCGCTCGGTGATGCGCAAGGCTGCCGATGCCGGTATAGAGTATGGCCAAGTGGATATGAACGCTGTTATGCCTTCGGAGAAAGAGATAGACCTCATACAACGTTTGGCCTCTTATCCTGCGGCAGTTGCCGAGGCCGGTCGCTTGTATAGTCCTGCGCAAATAGCCAACTATGTGTATGACCTTGTGAAAGAGTATAACCAATTCTATCACGACTTCTCTATTTTGCGCGAGGAGAATGAGGCTGTTAGAGCTTTCCGTTTGATGTTGTCGGCCAATGTTGCCAAAGTAATAGCCTCGGGTATGAGCTTGTTGGGTATCGATGTGCCTGAGCGTATGTAATAGAAATTTGTAAAATTTAATAACAATAAGAGATATGAAAAAAAATCTTTTTCTTGCAATGCTCGTTATGAGCATCGTATTGGTAGCTTGTAATAACAACAGTTACAAAATATCGGGTACTATAGAAGGTGCTCCCGATAGTACCGAAATCTATCTTATGAGTTACTATGATAGTACTCCTATAGATACAACCCTCATTCTCAACGGAGAGTTTAGCTTTGCCGGTACTGCCGATTCAAGCTATATGGCTATGGTGGCCAATATGGAGGCTAATATGCCCGTCATCGTAGAGCCCGGTTGTGATGTGACAATCAATCTCAACACACAAGAGTTTGTAAAGGCCAATAAGATGAACAGCGATTTTGGCTTGTTCTTTGCCAGCTACAACCAGCTCAATGCCCGCTATATGGCCATCAGCGACAGTCTTATGGCTTTGATTCAAGGTGGAGCTCTTACAATGGAAGAGGCACAACCCATTTTCATGGAAAAGATAGAGGGTATTGACCAACCTGTTATCGAAGTAATGGAAAATCTCCTTTCTATCCACACCAACGATGTATTGGGTATTATGTTGCTCGAAACATACATCTCGACCGGTGCTGAGGATGAGAAGATAGATGCAATCTTGGAGAATATGGGTGAGGTTGTACTTACCAGCCCCAATATTGCTGCCATTGTTGAGTCGCGTAATATGCTGAAAGCTACTGCTGTGGGTGCTCAATTTGTTGATTTCACCATTGAGCAAGAAAATGGTACAGTTGTTTCGTTGAGCGATTATGTTGGCAAGGGCAAGTATGTATTGGTCGATTTCTGGGCATCGTGGTGTGCTCCTTGTCGCAAGTCTATTCCCGGCCTCATTGAGTTGTACAACGAGTACAATGCAAAAGGTCTCGATGTTTTGGGTGTAGCTGTATGGGATGAACCGGCCAATACCATCAAGGCTATTGAAGAAGAAAAAATGCCCTGGCCTCAAATTATCAATGCTCAAGAGATTCCTACCAATCTCTATGGCATCACCGGTATCCCTCACCTCATTTTCTTTGCGCCCGACGGTACTATCATCGCTCGTGGATTGCCCAACGATGAGTTGTTTGATACTATTAAGTCTGCATTCAACAACGAACAGTAATATATCGGCAAATACTCATTATGAAGCGTAAAAGTCTTATTTTCGCATCGTTGGCAACTATGCTCTTGGCCTCTTGTGGTGTAGATAATACCTGCAAGGTAGAGGCTGTTGTAGATCATATGCCCGAAGGTAAATTCTACTGGGTAGATAAGGTGGCAAATGTTGTTGTCGATAGTGCTGTGGTAACCGATGGCAAAGTAACGTTTGTGGAGAACATCGATACAGCCTATGTCGCTATGATTGTAGATGTTACCAATGTTGCACCCGGTGTACAATATACCCTCAACGATACAACCATACATTTTACCTTTATAGCCGAGCCGGGTAGCCGTCTGAATATAGATCTCAACAATAGTGCGTTGACAGCAAGTACACCTCTCAATGATGATTTTATTGCCTTCAATGAGGCAAGCAAGGCGTTGGATCATAATGTCAAATCGTTGAGCGATAGCCTTATGCTATTGATTGAGAATAAAACACTCAGTGACGAAGAAGCAACCGATGCATACTATGCCAACCGCGATATGTTAAATGTCGCATTTGTAGAGCAATTGGAGACAATGATGTCGACACATACCGATGATGTTGTAGGTGCAGTGATGCTCAATACTTACCTTGCAAAATGTGAAGACGATGAACGCATAGATGCTATGCTGGCTGCTATGAGTGAGGTGGTGTTGGAACATCCGGTTGTGAGCCGCCGCGTGCAACGCCGCATCAAACTCAAAGAGACTGCTGAAGGTATGCCCTTTAAAGACTTTACGGTAATACAAACAGATGGAACCGAGGTCTCGTTGAGCGACTATGTGGGTAAAGGTAACTATGTGTTGGCCGATTTCTGGGCTTCGTGGTGTCCTCCTTGTCGCAAATCAATGCCTTTGTTGAAAGCCCTTTACGATGAGTGCAATGATAAAGGATTGGTGATATTGGGCCTTGCCACTCGCGATAAAGTGAAAGATAGCTTGCGTGCTATTGAGGAAGAGCAAATGCCTTGGCCGCAAATATTGAGTGATAACAGCCCCGCTGCCGACACCTACGGTGTGAGTGGTATTCCCCATCTCATTCTTTTTGCGCCCGATGGCACCATTGCCAAGCGAGGCTATCCCGATGAAGATTTTTTGCGCACTGTCAAAGAAATGATAATCAAATAATAACAACAATATAAGATGGAAAATCCTTTGTTTATATACAATACGCTCAAGCGTAACAAAGTACCATTTGTACCGCTAAATGCACCTCACGTAGGTATGTATGTGTGCGGTCCTACGGTATATGGCGATGGTCACTTGGGACACGCACGTCCGGCCATTACATTCGATATTTTGTTTCGTTATCTCACCCATCTGGGCTACAAGGTACGTTATGTACGCAATATCACCGATGTGGGCCACTTGGAGCACGATGCCGATGAAGGCGAGGATAAAATTGCCAAGAAAGCACGATTGGAACGCTTGGAGCCTATGGAGGTTGTGCAACACTATCTCAACCGCTATCACAAGGCAATGGAGGCGCTCAATGTATTGCCTCCCAGTATCGAACCCCATGCCTCGGGCCATATCATTGAGCAAATAGAGTATATCAAGAAAATTTTTGATGCCGGCTATGCTTATGAGAGCGAAGGATCGGTCTATTTTGACGTAGAGAAATACAATGCCGACCATCACTATGGAAAGTTGTCGGGACGTAATATCGAAGAGTTGCTCAACACAACTCGCGACCTGGATGGTCAGAGCGAAAAGCGTCGTTCGTTCGACTTTGCATTGTGGAAAAAAGCAGCTCCCGAACATATTATGCGCTGGCCTTCGCCCTGGAGCGATGGCTTCCCCGGATGGCACCTCGAATGCTCGGCTATGGGTACTAAGTATCTTGGCGAAGAGTTTGATATACATGGTGGTGGTATGGACTTGCTTTTCCCTCACCACGAGTGCGAAATTGCACAATCGGTAGCAGCTCAAGGTCACGAAACCGTACGCTATTGGATGCACAACAATATGATTACCATCAATGGTCAAAAGATGGGCAAATCGCTTGGTAACTTCATTACGCTTGACGAATTCTTTACCGGCAACCATGCGTTGTTGCAACAAGCCTACTCGCCTATGACCATTCGCTTCTTTATCTTGCAAGCCCACTATCGCAGTACTGTCGATTTCAGCAATGAGGCGTTGCAAGCATCGGAGAAAGCATATAACCGCTTGATGGAAGGATGGGCCAATTTGGCAAAGATTGTACCGGCCGAGACCTCATCTGTTGATGTAAAAGAGTTGCGTGCCAAGTGCTATGAGGCAATGAACGATGACCTCTCTACACCTATTGTTATATCGCACCTCTTCGATGGTGTGCGCATCATCAACACCGTATTGGCCGGTAATGCTACATTGTCGCAAGCCGATCTCGATGAGTTGCGTGAAACGATGCGAATGTTTATGTTCGATATTTTGGGCCTTGTAGAGAGTAAGCAAGCCAACGAAGGTGGCAATGAGGCATATGCCAAAGCAATAGACCTGCTCCTCGAAATGCGTCGTGAAGCCAAAGCTCGCAAAGATTGGGCTACCAGTGACCTTATTCGCGATCGATTGGGCGAGATTGGTTTCGAGTTGAAAGATACCAAAGAGGGTACAGAGTGGAAGTTGAAATAAAAAACAGTAAATAAGATGCAAGAAAGGATGCGTAATGTCGTATCCTTTCTTGTGTTATAATCACAATTGTTAAAAAATAAGGAGTGATAACATTTAATAATATTGTTATACTATGTAGTATTTTATTTTTTTGTACTTTTACGCTTGTTTTTGAACATTTGTGCTTAAATGTACATCTAATAATAGAAGGTATTGTGATACTTAAATATAGAAAAACACTATAATCAACTTAATACTAATTAATTATGACAAAAAAATTACTTTTGTTGTGTGCTGTAATGGTAATGTGCGTAGGTCGCATAGCAGCACAAGAGTGGTACGTTGTCGCAGACAATCAGTACTATGTGTCTGTAAACAATGTAGCTTATATGTTGTTTACTGATGAATCGGAGGAGTTTGCTGTTGTAAAAACCGATGGTACAATGATGACTCCTGTTAGTGAAGTTACTTTCAGCACCTCAGCTCCCAACTCGGTAGAGGGTGTAGATGCAGAGCGTCTT
>JAFZDG010000063.1 GCA_017561285.1 Bacteroidaceae bacterium | reverse complement strand
GCCGGCAACTTGTCGTCTGTCATTCCGGCCGATGAACTCAAGGAGTTGCGAGAGGTGAAGTTGACCGGTACGGTAAATGCTGCCGATTTCTTCTTTATTCGCGACAATATCAAAGAGGCGAAGACGATAGATATGAGCGAAGTTCAGATAGAGGCTTGCGAGGTATCCGGCGTATCGTATGCAGCCAACGAGATACCGGCCAATGCTTTTTATGAGCCATATGCCAGTGCCGGATTGAGCCGTCTCAGTACATTCTATTTCCCATTGTCTGTTGAGTCTATTGGTGAGAACGCTTTGTATCAGTCTATTATCTTGCGTACAACCAATCTGGCTGAGTTGCCTGTCCTCAGGATAATAAAGGCCGGAGCTATGTCTCGCTGTACTCGTTTGCGTGAAGTAGAGTTGCCGGCTTCGTTAGAGGAGATTGGCGCTGCCGCCTTTGCGCACAATTCGCAGTTAAGTGATGTTACTATAGCACCCGAGTCGCAATTGCGTCTCTTGGGAAAGAATGCTTTCAATGGATGTATCAAGCTCTCTTCGCTCGATTTCTCAGCCACTCAACTCGAGGAAGTGGGTGAGCAGGCTTTTAATGCTTGCAGTATTTTAAATAGTGTACAGCTACCCGCGAGTGTTAAGTATATAGGCGAGGAGGCTTTTATGTACACCTCTGTAAATCAAATCGATTGGTCGCACTTAGTAGGTATGCGTGTTGTAGAGGGTAGTATGTTCTATGGTGTAGGCACTTTAAATAGTGTTATCTTGCCTCATAGTGTTGAGCAGATAAAGGCAAGTGCCTTTGCCTTGTGTAGTGGCTTGTCAACCATATCTTTGCCCTATCATCTTGTTGCTATTGGCGATTGGGCATTTGCCAACTGTACGTCTCTGCGTACAATCGTATGTCCCACCCCCATAGTACCCCAAGTAGGTTATTTGGCATTTCAAGGTGTCAATACATCGGCTGTAGAGGTACAAGTATTAGAGTCTGTTTTGCCGCTTTACGAAAATGATGCCGATTGGGGATATTTTCAGCTCAAGGGTGATGCTTTTACAGATATATCTGTTGGCGAGCATCAAGATTTGCAAGTATGCCGCCGATATGGTAACGTTGAGATCGTATCACCAATAGCTATAAAGTCTGTAGCCATATATGCCTACAATGGAACGATGTTGCGTCAAGAACGCATAGACAATATGCAAGCTATTATCGAATTGTCGGCAACAGAGCATTGTATTGTGAGTATTGCCTTTGTCGATGGTAATATTAGAGTCGTAAAACTATAAAGGTTTTGCACTCTATCCTTTTTTGTCCGATCGGTATTGTGATGGGGTTATACCCATAATCTTTGAAAAGATGCGCGAGAAGTAGAAATTGTCGTCAATACCTACCAATGGTGCTATCTGATTGATTTTCATATTGGTGTTGTCGAGGTATTGACACGCCTTGCGTATGCGCAACATATTGAGGTACTGCAATGGCGAAAAACCGGTTTTTTTGAAAAACAGATTGGAGAAGTATGATACCGACAGATGTACCTCAGAGGCTATATCACTCAGTTTTATGCGCTGCGTAAGTTTTTCTTGCATATACTTTATAGAGAGATCAACAACATCGAGTTGCTGCGATTCGTTGTTGTGGTCGATATACAATCTCGAATATTTCAATAAACCCAAGAAATAAAACAATGTTGAGGTTGCATACAAAATATTGTTATTGCTGAAGCCATTGTCGAGGGCGCAATATATCTCCTCAAAAAGTTCCAAATGGCCTTTGGTCGAGTTGCTATTTACAGCATTAATGGCTGTAGGTATATCAAACCCATTGGCGAAGAAAGAGGCTATTTCGCCCGAGAAATGAAACCAGTATATACTCCAAGGGTTCTCCTCATTGCAGCCATACGAATGCGCTTCGTGTTCCGGTATAATAAAGAAATGATCTTGTGGTACGATGTATTTTTGATTTCTTATTTTGTACCAACCTTCACCCTTTACACAGTAAATAAGTATATTTTCCGATGCTTGTTCGCTGCTACGTTCGCGATAGTGATGCGATGCAGTAGGGTAGAATCCTATGTCGGTTATATATAACTGTCGGCCTAATGGATCGTTTTTGATATTGTCAATAATAAACGATGGAATAATAATGGCACGTTGGCCTCTGAAACCTTCTTTGAGCTTGGGCATGGTAGCAGGGTTTTGGGGTTATAACACAAAGGTAGAAAAGATTGTTGATATATAAAACCTCTAAAAAGTAAAATTGTCCATACTGATAGATTGATTTTCTATTTTATCCCTCTACATTAAGCATTTACTTTGCAAAAAATATAATTAAAAAAGTATTATAGTATGAAAATACATTCAAGAGCCTATCTTTTTGGCATAGCCCTCATCTCGGCTATGGGTGGCCTGCTTTTTGGTTACGACTGGGTAGTTATTGGTGGAGCCAAACCTTTTTATGAACAGTTTTTTGGCATAGCAAATGATCCTTCTATGCAAGGATGGGCTATGAGTAGCGCTTTGATGGGCTGTCTATTTGGAGCCTTGACTGCAGGTCCTCTCAGCGACAAGTTTGGTCGTCGTCCCATTCTCATTCTCTCGGCAGGACTTTTCATCTGTACGGCTTGGGGAACCGGTGCAGCCGATACTTTTACAGCCTTTACTATCTACCGTTTGATAGGTGGCTTTGCCATTGGTGTGGCATCGAGTTTGTCTCCTATCTATATTGCAGAGATTGCCCCTACCGATATGCGTGGTCGTTTTGTATCGATCAATCAGCTTACTGTCGTATTGGGTATCCTTTCGGCACAAATTGTCAATTGGCTTATTGCGGAGCCTGTTCCGGCCGATGCTACCGCCGCAGATATTCTCAACTCGTGGAATGGTCAGACCGGATGGC
>JAFZDG010000062.1 GCA_017561285.1 Bacteroidaceae bacterium | reverse complement strand
CATCCGTATGCGTGTAAACGTAGACAGCGAGTTGAACAAATGGATGAAATTTGGTGCTCGTGTGAATGGTGGTTACATCCGTATGACCGGTGAGTCAACCAACCAATCTGGTTCTTGGACATACACCAACCCCTTCTTCGCCGGTGTTGTTATGCCTCCCACATATGCTGTTTATGCTGAGGACGGTTCTTACAACTTCGACCTTCCTATGTACAACGACATCAACCCCTTGGCTTATGCGTTCGACAAAAACACTTACGACGAGCACTTCAAGTTGAATGGTGTTATGTACCTCGAGTGGAAACCCATCAAGCAATTGACATTCAAGTCAAACAACTCTATCGAGTTGCTCTTCTCTCGTAACTACTCTTTCGAGCCCGGTTACATGACTACAACCAACGAGAACGTTGTTGCCGGTGGTAACTCTCAATATCGTTCAATCACAACTTCTAACACTGCTGTGTATGAGGATAATTTCAACGAAGAGCACTTCCTCCGCGTATTGGCAGGTCACGAGTACACATATACTAAGAGCTTCGGTGATTCTTACCAAGCACGTAACGTAAATGAGTTGCTCCCCTTCCCCGACAACGCTCCTCAAAGCACATACTTGCTCGCTTACAGCTCTGTTGACTCTAAGTTGCTTTCATTCTTTGGTGTTGCCGACTACAACTATCGTCAAAAATACTACCTCCAAGCTTCAGTACGTGCCGACGGTAGCTCACTCTTCGGTGAGAACAAACGTTGGGGTGTATTCTGGTCGTTAGGTGCATCTTGGAACATCGACAAAGAGGCATTTATGGAAGATGCTGAGTGGGTTAACCAATTGAAACTCCGTTACAGCTATGGTGTGAACGGTAACAACGGTATCAGCGCATACCTCGCTTACGCTCTCTATGGTACAGGTAACTACAACGGTGTTAACGGCCAAGCTCCTATCAACTTGCCTAACCCCGACTTGACTTGGGAAACCAACTTGTCACACAACGTGGGTGTTGACTTCCGTTTCTGGGATCGCTTCTCGGCTTCATTGGAGTACTACCACCGTACAACTGAAGATATGTTGCTCGCAACTCGTATTCCTTTGACTACAGGTTTCGGCTCAATGACCAAGAACGTAGGTTCACTCTTGAACCAAGGTTTCGAGGCCCAATTCGATGTTGATATCTTCAACCGCAACGACTTCCAATGGACTGTAGGTCTCAACTTCTCAATGAACAGATCTAAAGTAATTGACATCGCCGAAAACGAATACCTCGACCTCGGTAGCGGTATCCGCGCTTACAAAGGCGAGCAATTGATGCAATTCTACCTCCGCGACTATGCCGGTGTTAACCCCGTTAACGGTGAGGCTCTCTGGTATGACGAGGATGGTAAGATCACTGAAAGCTATGCCGATGCACGTCGCGTACGCTGTGGTTCACCCGAGCCTATCGCTGCCGGTGGTTTCAATACTACATTGAACTGGAACGGTATCGACTTCAGCGCAAGCTTCGAGTATAAGATTGGTAACATGCTTCTCTACCCCGACCACCAATTGATCTGGAACGACGGTGCTACATTTGGTTACAACCAGTTGAAGGTTGCAGGTAACTACTGGAAAGAAATCGGTGATACCGGTTGCTCACCCAAGCCTGTTGCTAACAATGGTACAAACTCAGCTTCTACAGCATCTACTCGTTTCTTGGAGCGTGGTGACTACCTCCGCGTGAAAGACTTGACTCTCGGTTATACATTCCCCTCTAAGTGGATGAAGAAAGCTGCCATCAACAACCTCCGTATCTATGTCAGCGGTTACAACCTCTTCACATTCCACGATGCAACATACTGGGATCCCGAGCGTGGTAACTCAGGTGTATCACTCGGTCAATATCCTACTACTAAGTCATTTATCGTAGGTCTTGATCTTACATTCTAATAACTTAATTAAAGAATAAAGAGTATATGAAAAAGATATTATTATTGGCAGCAGTAACGCTCGGTCTTGTTTCGTGCGACCTCACTACACCGCCCGAAATCTATTTGGATGCTGACAAGGCGTTATCTACCTATAGCGGTCTTGATGGTGCTGCCGCTGCAACATATATGGCATTTCGTGGTGAAGGCTGGTATGGTCTTAATATGCAATTGTACCCCGATGTAATGTGCGGTAACTGCGTAGCAGGTGTACCTATCAATACCGGTCGTGGTATGAGCTGGCACCAATGGAACTTCACTGTAACAGGTGGCGGCCCGATCTTTGGTAGTGCTTATTCAAACATCCTTTGGTGTAACAACGTTATCCACGCCATCAAAACCAATGGAGACCTTTACTTGAAAGAGGATGGTGTTACACAACAAGACCTCGACAACATCATGGCAGAGGTTCTCTTCGTTCGCGCTTACAGCTACTTCGACCTCGTTCGTTGGTATGCTCAACCCTACGCTATCTCAAGCACAGCTCCCGAGGGTTCGGTAGAGTCTTTGGGTATGCCTATCACCAGCGAAGATCCTCAAGTGAGCGTAATTGCAAAGCCTGCTCGTAACACAGCTGCCGAGAACTATGCAAACATCGTATCAGACCTCACTACAGCGCTCGATATTATCGATCCCGCTTACGTACGTGCCGATGTATATGATAAAAAATGTGCTGTTTCGGTAGGTGCTATCGAGGCTCTCCTTGCTCGCGTATATTTGTATATGCAAGACTGGACTAACGCTGAGCTCCACGCTTCGAACGTTATCAACTCAGGTACTTATGCGATTGCCGATGCCAACACTTACAAAACTCTCTGGGGTGATGTAACTTGGGACGGTACAAAAGAAATCATCTTCGGTGCATTCGTTGACAACCGCGAAGGTTCAATCAATGGTGGCCCCGGTGGTTTGACCGATCCTAACGAAGGTTATGGTGATATCCGCGTTTCTAACGACTGGTTGAGCCTTGTTGAAGAGGGTGACGTACGTCGCACTATGCTTCGCACTTCTGAAAAATATCAAGGTTACTACTGGCCCAACAAGTACCAAGGTAAAGATGGTAGCAATCCTCAATACTCAAGCATTCCTATGCTCCGTATCTCTGAGATGTATCTCGTACGTGCTGAGGCTCGCTTGATGAAGACTGACGTAAACGGTGCTCTCGCCGACTTGAACGTTATCGCTTCTAACCGTAACGCTACTGAGTACACTACAGTATCTATGAACGACATCTTCAACGAGCGTCGCAAAGAGTTGGCTTTCGAAGGTCACATCTTCTTCGACTACAAGCGTCTCATCGGTACTCCCTACGAGCGTGATATGGTTCGTACTGACGTTGCTTCTGAGATGAACAAAGACGTTCCCGTTGACAGCAAATACTGGTGTATGCCTATCGCCGAAAGCGAGTTTGACGTTAACCCCAACTTGAAGCAAAATCCCAAGTGGTAATTAAGTACTAATACTTAAAAAAATTACAGAAATGAAATTTAAAAGTTTTATTTATACAGCGCTTGCGTCGACCTTGCTTTTCACATCTTGCGATTTGAACAAGCTACACGTATTCGATGATGATACGCAAGCATTTATCGCATTTGCCGGTACAAAATCATCGGTGAGTGTGTCTGAGTCAACAGATGCTGCCGGCTCGGTTATTGAGATTCCTATGCTATGTGCATCGGTAAAGGGTGTTACTGCTACAGTTAACTTCGCTCTTACCGACACTGCATATGCCGAGGGTATTCGTGCCGTAGAGGGTGTTGACTATGTAGTGAAGAGTGTAACTACTTATACTCTCGATGCTCAAAATAACCGTATCAACGAGGTTACTACCGATTTGTCGGTAGCCGGTACTGAGAAAGTTGTTAAATTTGATGCCGATCACCGTTTTGCTACTCTCGTTATCGAGACTATCGACAACGACAGCCAAGATGGCGATAAGAAATTTGACGTAGTGCTCACAGGTGCTCAAGGTTGCCAACTCGGTGCTTTCGACACTTATGCAGTAACTATCTCTGACGATGAGAGTCCTATGAACCAATTTGTTGGTACTTATACTCTCTCTGGTACAAATGCATTCGATGGTTCTACCGTAACTTGGGATGTTAATGTATATCGTGACGATGTAGATGAGAACAAGATCTGGTTGCAACCTATCGTTGCTGTTAATGGTCTTGGCGCTGCTGACGTAATGCCTGTATATGCATTGGTTGACCTTGTTGCCGAAAATATTCAGTTGCCTTATGGTCAAACTGTTTATGGCGGTCCCGATTTGGGCATCAACTTGGTAATTGCCGGTTACAATGGTGAACCCGTTCTCACAGGTGCTGCTGTTTGCAACTACGTTATGGACGGCAAGTCTGTATCGTTCACTATCCCCTTCTTGGGCGCAGGTGATACAGTTGCTAACGCTTGGTGGTATGCCGCTACGGAAAATATCACTTTAACAAAAAAATAATGTATTAACTCAGTAACGAAAAAAAGAAATGAAAAAGTTAGTATATATTCTCTCTCTCGCAATCGGTCTTATCTTGACCGGTTGCGCCAAATGGGAGAACTTTGAGTCTCTTTCTCCCGATACTTGGGGTTCTGAACCCGTACTCGAGGTTACAGCTCCCGATAGTATCAAGACCGAAGTGATTTCATTTACCATCAAGACTGTCAATGCTACAAACATTGCTTATATGGTAACTGCATCACCCGCCACTAACATCGATTACACAATCCTTTTGCAAGGTATGTATCAAGGTAGCAACGGTGGTGAAGTTGATCCCGAAGGTTTCGAGCAAACTTTCAGCCTCAAGGGTGCTGTTCCCGGTAACACTTACTACCTCTATGTAGTAGCTGCCAACGCTGCCGGTGTACAAGCTACTTATGAGAAAGCTATGGGCGCTCACGACCTCGATGCTCCTTACTTGACATCAGACCCCGCTCTTACAGCTACTAACAAGGGTTATCGTGCTACTCTCACATTCAACGAAGCAATTGTTCGTACCGATGTTATGGGTGCTATCACTTATGATATCTATGACGAGAATTACGAAGTTGTGGGCGAAGGTACAGCAACTGCTGTTGCCAACGGTAACCAACTCGTAGTTACTTTGCCCTCGACTGTTACTTTCGACGCTATCTCATTCGTACTCCTTTCATTCGAAGAGGGTGCTGTTGAAGATAAGTTCGGTAACAAGATGGCTGCTATCGACAACTACCTTGAGGATGGTCTTCCCAACGGTCCCTGGTGGATGGTTGACCCCAACGCAAAAGAGACTCCCACTGATGGTTTCTTGAGAGAAGATGTTGGCTTTGCTTGGTATGGTGTATCAACTTCATTCAAGCAAGACGGTTCAGAGACTGAAGTTGGTTCTGAAATCTTCAATGTAACATTCGAACAAGCTGATGTTGACTTGACAGAGTTTTTCGGTTCGCCCCTTAAAGCCAACAAGTGGTCAGTACCCAGCATTATGGGCATCTTGAAAGGTGCAACTGTTGCTGACGTTCCTTGCTACGTTTACGAAGCACCTGCACAAAATGGTAACATGTATACTTGGGCTACATTCTTCAATCCTGAAGGTCTTGTAGTTGCCGGTACTTATGACCTTTCAAATTCAGGTTTGAGCTCACAACAAGAGTGCTACTTGGCAAGTTACGATCCTGAATCAGGTGACCTCTACACATCTTGGGATTTTGTAGTAGATAAAGTTAATGGCCAAGATGCAATGGTTAATGCCGGTCTCAAAGCATGCGTTATCTTCATTGCAGACTTCGGCGAGGGTGAAGGTCCCTACATCTTGTTCGACTTTGAAGAGCTTTATCTCGTAGATGAGAGCTTGTTGGGTACTTCAAACGTAAACTTCTATGAGCAACCCGTTCGTGTGGAAATGTCAGCTCTCAAAAGCTACCCCCGCGAATTGCGCTTTGTTGAGAAATAATAAGTTTCTATAACAAACATACAGGAAGGTGCATCTTATTGCAGATGCACCTTCTTTTTTTGTATGCACATTGAGCCTACATCATTAAGTAATATAACGTTACTAAGTTGTATGAAATATAAAAAATGTCAATCTCTTTGTTATTGTGTACGAGAATGTTTATCTTTGCGCACTGAAAAATTATAAAATTTCAACACTGCATTACAATCACAAACAATGAAGAAAATTTTTACTCTTTTTGCCGCTGCCGTAGTATCGGTAATGTGTATGACTCTCTCGGCCGAAGTGATTACTCCCGAAGTAGCCAAGTTGACAGCCGATAACTTTTTGGCCCTCGATAACGAGTGGCATGGTGCAACAAATGGCCAAGTGCAATTGGTAGAGCACGAAGGTGTTCCTGCCTATTATATCGTAGAATATTTCAATGGCGGATGGGCTGTCGTGTCGGCTCAGTCGTCTTCAAAGCCCGTTATCGGCTATAATACAGCAGGTGAGTTTGCAGCTCCCGGTGCTATGGGCGAGTTGCTCAACTTCAACGCCAAGATGATAACCGCTCGTGCGCAAGCCGAAGGCGAAGTAGAGCACACCGAGTGGCGTCGCATCATAGATCGTAAGTATGCAGCCGATGTGGAGACAACCCCCGATATTGCTCCCCTTGTTACAGTCAATCTCAACCAACGCGATCCTTACAACAAATACTGCCCCCAAATAAGTGGCGAGAATGCATTGGTAGGTTGTGTGGCAGTAGCTATGTCGCAATCGATGATGGTGCAACGTTTCCCCGAGCGTCCCAAAGGCAAGAACTCATACAAGCACCAAAACATAAAACTCTCTATCGACTATGATGCAGAGTCGGCCTATGACTGGGATGCTATGTATGACAGTGACAAAACAGGCAACTATGACGAGGTGGCTCGCTTGCTTTACCATGCCGGTGTATCTATCAATATGATGTATAGCTTGACTTTCTCGGGTGCCTATATCAATGATGCAGCATCGGCTCTCGTACGTCACTTCTCGTATGACAAAGAGAAAGTGATTACTGCATTCCGTTTTGAGCATAGCGATGAAGAGTGGTATGATATGATCTTGACCGACTTGACAATGGGCCGCGCGGTTATGTACCAGGGTGCTGCCAATGAGAAGGGCGAAGGTGGCCACTGCTGGAACATTGACGGATGGAAACAATCAACCCAAATGGTGCACTGTAACTGGGGTTGGGGTGGTTATGGCGATGGTTACTTCAGCCTCGATAACATGACCGACTCGTATCAAGGTATTTCGTTCTTGTATCACCATGGTGCTGTGTTGGGTATCGGTACTCCCACTACTGCTCCTTATGGCATAGAGTTGAGTACCGAGAAGTTTGCCCTCGGTACAGAAGCCGGTGTAGCCGTTGCCGATGTGACAGTGGCTTGTGAAGATGCCGAGGCTGTATTTGCCTTCGAGACGTTCGGCCCCAAGAACCTTGCCGGTAACTATTCGGCATCGCCCTATGAAGTGGTAGATGGTAAACTCGTAACAACCAAGAAGATTGAAGACAAGAACTCGTTCAAGACCTTGATAATAAAGGTAACAAATACCAATACCAACGAGTCGTTCGAAAAGCAATTTGCCATACAGCTCACAACCGGTGTTGAGAGCGTGTTGAGCGATGCTATGCGCATCTATCCCTCGGTAGCAGCCGATGTGGTAACAATAGAGGTGCCTGTGGTGGGTGGTAGCTATGCTATCTACTCGGTAGCCGGTGCTCAAGTACAAGCCGGTAATCTCGATAGCTACAAGAACGAGGTAAATGTGTCATCGCTCGCAGCCGGTGCATATGTTATGCAATATGTACACAATAATGGCGTAGGCGTGAAGTCGTTTATCAAAAAGTAAATAAAGTGTAAACATACGTAGAGGTAGGACATCTGAAGGGATGTTCTACCTTTCTTTTTTATTTGATTTTTCTTAAAAAAATACCTAAAAAGGATTGTGATATTTGGAATTTATATAACATTTTCTTTTCTTTGTGCCACGAAAAAAAGAATCATATCAAACCTTAAATTTTTTATAGACCGATGAAACGAATAGCTACGGTATTGGCTTCGCTCTTTGTAGCCGTTATGTGCTTTATGTCGCAAGCCGAGATTGTAACGCCCGAAGTTGCCAAGATTGCTGCAGAAAACATCTTGTCGCTCGATGAAGAGTGGCGAGGCGAAGGCGAAACAACCATTACTCTTGTAGAGCAAGATGGTATTGCAGCCTATTATGTGATAGAATATAGTGAGGGTGGTTGGATTGTCGTGTCGGCACAATCATCGTCCGATCCTCTTATTGCCTATAACCATACCGGCGAATATGTGGCTCCCGCGCCTATGCAAATGGTGCTCAAGAACTATGCCCGCTATATCGTGAATGAGGCTCAAGAGCAGTCGGTAGAGCACGAAGGATGGCGTTTGGCTATGCGCCGTATGCCTGCAGCCGATGTG
>JAFZDG010000061.1 GCA_017561285.1 Bacteroidaceae bacterium | reverse complement strand
CATACAACCGCGATAGGTATAAAGTGTATCACCCTAAGGGTATGAAATCGAACTATGAGTGGCGACTCAATGGTTACGACCGGATGGGACAAGCCGGTGTGCATAAGATAGGTATGGGTGTACTGATTGGGCTCGAAGATTGGCGCACCGATGTAGCTTTTATGGCTATTCATTTGCAGTACTTGCGCCGACACTATTGGCAAACACGTTACAGCGTCAACTTCCCCCGATTGCGCCCCAGTGCCGGTGGTTTTCCTCCCAATGTCGTTATGAGCGACCGCGAATTGGCTCAACTCATCTTTGCATTTCGTATTTTCGACCACGATGTAGATATATCTGTATCGACTCGCGAAACTCCACATTTTCGCGACAATATAGCTACTTTAGGAGCTACATCGATGAGTGCCGGCAGCAAAACCGAGCCGGGTGGTTACTATACCTATCCGCAAGCCTTAGAGCAATTTTCGGTAAGCGATGAACGCACTCCGGCCGAGGTTGAAGCCGCTATCAAAGGAGTGGGATATGAGGTTGTTTGGAAAGACTGGGACAAAATTTTCGATTGATATGCACGAGCGATTTTCACGACAAATTATGTTGCCCGAAATAGGTATCGAAGGGCAAATGGCGTTGCGTAAATCGAGTGTTCTGATAGTAGGAGTAGGGGGCTTGGGTTCGCCTGTAGCCCTCTACCTTGCAGCTGCAGGTATAGGGCGCATAGGCATTATAGACCGGGATGTCGTTTCGCTAAGCAATTTGCAACGACAAATACTCTATAAAGAGTGCGAAACGGGATTAAAGAAGATTAAATGCACCGCCATTCGTATAAAAGAAATTTCAAGCGATATTGCTATAGAACAATACGATAAACGATTAAATATAGAAAATGCTTTCAATATTATCGAGAAATACGATTTGGTAGTGGATTGCAGTGATAATGCCGCCACAAGATACCTCATAGACGACATTTGCGCACAGCAAAACAAGCCGTTTGTGTATGGTGCTATTACCGAATATACGGGACAAGTTTCGGTATTTGATACACGACAAAATTGGCGTTACATCGACCTCTATCCCGACCGCGATAGTGCCGAAAAAAGACCGGTCGAAGGAATGGGTGTAATAGGTTCTTTGCCCGGTATTATTGGTTCGGTTCAAGCAACCGAAGTGATTAAGATCATTACCCATCTGGGCGAACCATTGGTAGGACGTATCTTTACAATCGATATTCGTACGATGGAAAGTTTAACGTTGCGATTGAGATAATTTTTCCAACTACACACTTGTATCTGTCAGTCGGTTTTGCTAATATTGCAGAAACCAAATAACAGAGTAAATATGGAACGAAAATATACTCCCGAACTGATTACAGAACTTGCCGAGAACCAAATTTTTGTATTTGGCAGCAACCTTGCAGGTATGCATGCGGGTGGTGCTGCACGTGTAGCGCATCGACAATTTGGTGCCATATGGGGGCAGGGTGTTGGGTTGCAAGGCTCATCATACGCCATACCTACAATGCAGGGTGGTGTTGAAACAATAGCACCCTACGTTGATGAATTCATTGCATTTGCGCAAGAGAACAGTCACCTCCAATTTCTCGTAACACGAATAGGTTGTGGCATTGCCGGTTTTATAGATGATGAGATAGCACCATTATTTACAAAAGCATACCATCTCGACAACGTGATACTGCCTATAGAATTTGCTCGATGTATTGAGAAAAAACTCAAGTAGGCCTCAAAAAAGTATTTTGCTTCATTGTACCCATAAAAAAACAGGTAATCATATCTCCGATTATCTGTTTTTTTTGTAATTTT
>JAFZDG010000060.1 GCA_017561285.1 Bacteroidaceae bacterium | reverse complement strand
CATCACCACCTATGCTCAATGCCATATCGGCCTCAAAGTCACAGCTTTTTATAAGGCTTATGGGTGAAGGTGTGTGCAAGTAGTTGTCTTGACTAATCATATCAAGAAACTCTTTTTCTATGCATATTTCGCACTTGAGATGGGTGAGTGTATCGAACAACTGTTGTAATACATCTCGGTCGGAGATTTGATATTGTTTACCAAAAATTGCTATCTTCATGATAATATAAGGCTCATTGATGGAGCAAATGTAGTTTATTTATTATAAACCAACAAAACGACAGGCTCTTTTTTGAGTATTATTATCTAAAATATTATATTTGCAGTAAACAGTAAATATATTGCACTTGTTGCGAAATATTCAAGTTCGTTTGATATTATTTGGCTTGTTTGTGAGTATATTTGTGTTGGCTGATACGCTCTATTGCGTAATGATTGTAAATAACTTATTATTAGGTGTATAAACTTATGGAAAAAATATTGGTAACAGGTGCAAATGGTATGTTGGCATCGAATCTGATTGACGAGTTGCTGCGCAAGGGATATAGTGTAGTAGGTATGGTTCGTCGTCGTTCTTCATATCATGGGGTGACAAGCGATAGATTGGAGCTTTTTGAGGGTGATTTCAAGCATCCACAACATCTCGAGGCAGCATTGCAAGGCTGTACAGGAATATTCCATGTGGCAGCCATTACCGATCAGTCGTTGTTGAAGTACGAAGATTATAAGGCTGTCAATACTCATCCTATCTCTACTATGATGGATGTGGCTGTTAAATGTGGCATTAAGCGTGTGCTGTATGTAAGTACGGCCAATACAATAGGTAATGGATTGTGGGAAAATCCGGCCGATGAAACAAGAGCGTGGAATGCCCCACTCACAAAGTCATATTATGCACGTAGTAAGGCCGAAGCCGAGAAAATCATTAAGCAATATACCAATAAAATAGAGGCTGTGATTGTCAATCCAACCTTTATGATAGGTCGTTTTGGATCAAGTGCCGGCTCTAATCAAATATTTGATATGGCGCACAAAGTGACTTTCTGTCCGCCCGGTGGCAAGAATTTTATCGATGTTGAGGAGGCTGCAAGAGGCATAGTATTGGCTTATGAGAAAGGTCGCAATGGCGAAAACTATTTAATTTGCGATGAAAATATTTCGTTCAAAGATTTCTATCGCCGTATGCCTCGTGTGGCATTTATCATTATGGTTCCGGCCTTTATTATGGCTTTCTTTGGTTGCATAGGCAACTTGTTGCGTTTCATTGGCTTCAGAGTGGCATTTTCACTTACCAATATGAAGATATTGTGTATGCCCGATGCCTATACCGGAGCCAAGGCCGCAAGAGAACTCGGATTTAAGCCCAAGCCATTGAAAATAGGTTGACCTATTGGGTGTAGTAAAGAATGTGTAGTGATAGTGAAAAAATAAAAAATAAAATAGCGTAGTTTAAACCTTTTATTCCTTTCGCTATCTTTAAGATATTCTGCACTCGTTGTGAAAAATATCGAATTAAACTTCATATTTCTCGCTCGTTTGTCGCTATCTTTGCAGTATAAATAAGATTATAAAACTGAATATATGACTAAACTAAGTGTAAATGTCAATAAAATAGCCACCCTGCGCAATGCTCGCGGTGGCAATGTGCCCAATGTCTTGAAAGTGGCACTCGACTGTGAAACCTTTGGTGCCGATGGTATTACAGTACATCCTCGTCCCGATGAGCGACACATTCGCTATGCCGATGTATATGAATTGCGTCCGGCATTGCATACCGAGTTCAACATCGAAGGCAATCCTACCGAGCAGTTTATCGACTTAGTGTTGAAGGTAAAACCGGCGCAAGTTACACTTGTGCCCGATGCTCCCGATGCACTCACATCGAATGCCGGCTGGGATACTCGCAAGCACTTTGATTTCTTGGTCAATGTTATTGATAAATTTAAAAGTGCCGGAATCCGAACATCTATTTTTGTAGGTACCGACTTGGAGTTGATTACATTGGCTGCTCAAACAGGTACAGACCGAGTAGAGTTATATACCGAGCCTTATGCGGCTCAATATCCCAACAATCCGGCCGAGGCTGTTGCTCCTTTTGCCGAGGCAGCCAAGCACGCACATAAATTGGGATTGGGTATCAATGCCGGTCACGATTTGAGTCTCGAAAATCTTAAGTATTTCCACGACAATGTGCCCTATCTCAGCGAGGTGTCTATAGGTCATGCACTGATATCGGATGCGCTATACTTAGGTCTTGAAACTACAATTGCACGCTACAAAGAGTGCCTAAAATAAAATTGTTATGACAAATACCATTCTTGCAATTTTGTTGCAATTGCCTGTCGATACGATAGAAGCGGTTGGTGCTGTAAGTGCTGAGGCCGTTACCAATGTGCCTGAGGAGTTGAATATATGGTCGCTTATGCTCAAGGGCGGTATCTTTATGATTCCGTTGTTGCTCCTTTCGATACTGGCTATATATATATTTGTAGAGCGATTGTTGGTTATTCGCAAAGCCGCCAAAGAGGATAAGACCTTTATGGATCGCATCAAAGACTATATACACGATGGTGAGATAGATGCCGCATTGAAATTGTGCAAAAAGACCGATACACCGGCTTCAAGACTCATTGCCAAGGGCATATCGCGATTGGGCCGTCCTATGAACGATGTGTTGGTAGCGATAGAGAATACCGGAAATATTGAGATAGCCAAACTCGAAAAGGGTTTCCCCTGGTTGGCCACTACTGCTGCCGGTGCGCCTATGATTGGTTTCTTGGGTACTGT
>JAFZDG010000059.1 GCA_017561285.1 Bacteroidaceae bacterium | reverse complement strand
GCACCGGGGATCCACCTCTTCCCATCCCGAACAGAGAAGTTAAGCCCGGTCACGCCAATGGTACTGCGCAAGTGGGAGAGTAGGCAGCCGCCACTTAAATCGCCCTGACAACAAACGTTGCCGGGGCGATGTTTTTTTGTACCCATATGCTTGATAGGCAGAGCCTCTTCTCCAATAGCTATTCCGTTATGACATAATAAGATAGGTGTAGTATAGCTCAAACTCGTGCCTGAACTTATCAAGTATTTACCTAAAATTGTGTTTATCCGTTTGCTTTAAGGAGCGATTTATGGGTTGTCTGTGTTTGAGAGAATATTGCGTGCGTTCTCTTCATCTTTCTCAAATACAAGGAGTTGGATGCCTCCGAGTGAGGTGTGTCCAATGGGGTAAATGCCCGAAAATGTTTCGTTGGTGAGCATACACGAAATCCCTGCATTCTCGAGAACATCGCGTGCAATTGATGCATCTACATTATTTGAATAGGTGTGCAGCGTTACGAGTTTATCTTGGTCGTTCATGGTTGTATATGTTAGGTTTATTAATGAATATATCGCACCTATGGATGTATTTGTAACAAACATCTATTATGCCGAGTTGAGCATTTGTTGCAAATATAAGTGTTTTTGGTCGATTTTTACACTAATAATAGAATAATTCGTTGATACTGTCAGCAAATGTATCTTAGAATATTTCATCACCCATATCCTGTGACAGCCACGATGTAAATAGTTTTTCTACTGCTTGCTGATATTGTGTGGCAGAGTGTGATTTGACAACAGCTTTGCGTTCTTTGCGTGGAGCGTGAGGTAAAAAATACTCCCACAAAGCGTGTGCCCGTTGTAGTAGTTGAGTTTCGCCCTGCGATGTTGCTTGCAGGGTTTCGAATAGTGCATTGTGAAAAGCAAATGTTTGCTCTATAATTTCTGCATTCGATGGCTTTAAATCGCCGGTCAATAGAGTAGAAAGGTATGGTCTTGCCAGTAATCCGCGTCCCATCATAATGCCCGATAGTTGGGGATATAGTGCTTGCAGTTTTTGTATATCGGCAATGCTGTTTACATCGCCATTGTAAATAATAGGGTGATTGCAGTGTTGGGCAAACTCCTCAAAAGCTTCCATATCGACATTACCCTTATACTGCTGTCGGCCTATTCGTGGATGTAGTGTAATGTGAGTGAGTCGTGTTGCATTGAGTATGTCTATCAGTTCTTTCCATTCGTTGCGGTTTTCCCAACCCAGTCGCATCTTTACCGAGTATTGCATTTCGGGATAGCGGGTAGTTGCTTGCAGCAACTGCTCGACCATCTCTTTGTAAGGCAATATCCCCGAACCCCGCTTGTGCAGTGCCACCGGCGGAAATGGGCATCCCATATTGATGTCGGCGTGTGTGTAGCCGTTTTCAAGAAACAGTAGGGTTATTTGTTGCAGTTCTTGTGCATCACGCGGCAGCATTTGGGGTATTACCGGTGTGTCGGTGTTGTTGTGGGGGGCAATATCTGCTATATCTTTGTTGCGAAAGCCCCCTTTTTCGATGCGTACAAACGGCGTGTAGTATTGTGCAACTCCGCCCCAAGTAGCGTGATGTAGCTTGCGATAAATAGCTGTAGTATAGCCTTGTAGTGGTGCGAAGTGTAGTTGCATAATGTGGGTGCGGTTTGTAAAAAACGAGGTTGCTCTTGTTGTTGAGCAACCTCGCTGTCGTTATTTATACTTCAAAAATGTTTTTTGATTGTTGCCATACTCGCTCTTTCGCCTCGGCTGTAGGTTTTATGTCGCTCATATTGCGCATATCTTCCAGCATTTGTTTCTCCTCGCGCGACAGGCGTTCGGGTACATATACCGATACGTTCACTACCAACGAGCCAATTCCACGATGATTG
>JAFZDG010000058.1 GCA_017561285.1 Bacteroidaceae bacterium | reverse complement strand
GCCTGCTCATTGCGTTGGGCACATCGCTCAAGCTCCCCCTCTCTACCACCTATGTAACATTTATGGTAGCAATGGGTACATCACTTGCCGACCGAGCTTGGGGACGTGAAAGTGCGGTATATCGCATTACCGGTGTAATATCGGTTATCGGAGGATGGTTTGTCACTGCCGGTGTAGCTGCTTTTGCTTGTTTTATTGTTACTCTCATTATACACTATGGTGGTTTTGTAGCAACAGCTGTTCTCACAATCGTTGTTATATACCTTATCATTCACAGTCAGGTATCATTCAGCAAAAAGCAAAAACAACAACAGGAGAAAGAGTCTTTCGACCAACAACTCCTTAACAACAAAGACACCCAGCTGGCACTCCCTCTCTTGCGTCAACATACCAAACAAGAATACACTCAGTTTACGTTATGGAGTGCCGAGGCTTACAACAGAGCTATCGAAGGATTTTTTGAAGACAAAGCAAGCGCACTGCACAAAGCTCGTCACAAAGTAAAAAACCAACGTCAAGTGCTACGCATATCGCATAGAATAAGCGCAATAGCTCTCACAAAACTACAAGAAAATGACTGGGTGGAAAAAGGATTGTATCTACAACAAGGTAACAAGATTGTTATGGATATATACCATTCGATCAAACGCCTTGTCGAGTCGGCTTTTGAGCACATAGACAACAACTTCGAGCCGATTGACGAACAGCAACGAGCCGAGTACAACGGTTTGGGAAACGACATAATTACCTTCCTCAACAGTTGTAGCAAAGCAATTGCCGAAGATAGTGACAAATTTGATGAAATAGCCAATAATGGCCGTATGCTCATTCATCGACTCTCGGAAATAAGACGCAACGAGATGAAGCATATTCGCAATACATCGGCATCGAAAAAGGTCGATTTGGTTTACATCACTCTGTTACAAGAATCTCAAGCCATTATAGCTCATTCTATTCACCTTGTGAGGATTAACGCAAAGTTTCAGCATAGCTAAATATTATAGTCATATATAGGAACTCTTTTCACACCCCGATAATAGGATTTTTTACCTATTTTCGGGGTGATTCATCTTGCATATAAGAGCAATAATTTGTAAGTTTGTAATGGATAAACAGCGAGAGTCATGCGCACGCATAAGAAACCATAACAAAATGAAAATCAATAATTTATATATATTATTAATTTTATTTACACTCACACCCTTTTTAGCATCGGCCAAGACCGATAAGCAAGAGACCGATAGAGCTATTGTCACACCTCTTTCTATCGGTCATAAACCTCTGAACTCGCTGCGTGATAGACACATTGCTTTGTGGAACAGTCATGGACGATATTACAATCAAACAGAAGGCAAATGGATATGGCAACGTGCCCGATTGATGGGTACTGTTGAAGATATGCTCACAACCGACTACACCCTTACATACTTGGTACCGATGCTCGAAAATGCCGGGGCGATGGTGTTTTTACCTCGCGAGCGTGACCTCAATACATATGAGTATATTATCGACAACGATACTCATAGCGACTTATACACAGAAGAAGGCCAATGGAATGATGGTGCAAAAAGTGGATTTGCACACACTCAAGAAATATACGAAGGTTTTGTCAACCCCTTTGAACAAGGCACCTATCGATGGATTAAAAGCACAACCAATAAAGCATCGGCATCGGTAACTTGGAATATTCCAATTACCCAAAGTGGTTCTTATGCAGTATATGTAGCCTATAAGATGGTTAAAAACGGATCGAACGATGCCCGATACAAAGTTTACCATGCCGGTGGCGTGAGCGAATTTTCGGTAAACCAAACAATGGGTGGAGGCACTTGGATATACCTGGGCACATTCGACTTTGAACAAGGTGGCAATAATCGTGTAGTACTATCCAACCAATCGAGTATCGCCGGCCGCTTTATTACGGCCGATGCCATAAAAGTGGGCGGCGGTATGGGTAATATAGCCCGTAAACCCTGTATAAAGCCTTGTAAAGCCACCAAAGAGGCACTGAAAAACCAGAAAAAAGAGGCTGCCAAGAAACGAAAAAAGAGCAAGAAAAAAGAGCCGAAAGCACCAATTGATGTAGCAACAACAAGTGGAATGCCCCGTTATGCCGAAGCTGCACGTTATTGGATGCAGTGGGCCGGTGTCCCCGATACAATCTATTCGGATACCGGCGGAGACAATGATTATGGCGATGATACACGAGGTCGCGCCTATTGGGTAAACTATCTATGCGGAGGTTCTAATATACTACCCAAAGAAAAGGGATTGAATATACCCATAGATTTGGCCTTTGCATTCCACACCGATGCGGGTAATGTTCCAGGCGACTCTATTATTGGCACAATGGGCATATACTACACCGGCAAAACCCGGCGTGTGAAAGCCACACGCTTTGCCAATGGTGTATCGCGCATACAATCGGAGCGCCTCAATGATTATATCTATGCCGAGATACAAAACGATATAAATCTATCGCTACACTCCGACTGGACGATGCGTAAATGTCTCAATCGCAAGTATGCCGAAGCTCGACTACACGATGTACCATCGATGCTTTTGGAAACCTTATCGCACCAAAATTTCACCGATATGCGTTGGGGCCTCGATCCGAGATTTAAATTTACAATGAGCAGAGCTATATACAAAGGCATTCTTAAATATCTATCCAATCGCCATCAAACGCCCTACGTGGTTCAACCGCTGCCTGTAAACCATATGTCGATGCAATGGATGGGTAACAACGAAGTGAAAATATCGTGGAAAGCTGTTACCGATACACTCGAAGCAACTGCAACCCCCTCAAAATACAAAGTATATACTCGCAGAGGCAACTATGGATGGGACAATGGTACAATCGTTGAGCAAAACGATTGTGTAATGAATATAGATAGTGATATTGCATACTCGTTCTATGTAACAGCACTCAATGATGGAGGCGAAAGTTTTCCGTCAGAAATTCTATCGGCCTATCGCTCCGGCACATCGCACGAAACGGTTATGATTGTCAATGCGTTTGACCGTATCAGTGCGCCATTGGCTTTTAGCGACACGATTTCCAACACAGCCGGTTTCTTGTATGATATTGATGGAGGAGTACCCTACAAACACACTGTAGCATACACCGGCAATCAATATAATTTCGATCGCAACGCCGAGTGGAAGGATGATGTCATAGATCCCGGTTTTGGTGCCAGCAACAACCATTACGAAGCACAACTTGTAGCCGGCAATACATTCGACTATCCTCATTGTCATGGCGAGGCTTTGGCAACAATGGGTTTTTCTTACCTTTCGACATCAGATGAAGCCGTTAACAGCGATCTTGTCGATCTTGCGCAATATCGCTATGTAGATGTAATACTTGGCAAGGAGCGCGCCACAATCTATGGCAACGACTCTACCCGATATGATTTCGAAGCACTACCACAGCCTTTTACCGAAAGACTCACCCGGTATTGCTTGGGGGGAGGTAATCTGCTCATCAGCGGCGCATATATAGGACAAGATGCCAACGATGGTGTACTATCGTCTGTATGCGCACACAATTTTCTTACCGATGTATTACATTGTGAGTGGCTATCGAGCCGCAGCGCACACAAAGATGCATCGGTCTATAGCGTTATACCCGACTACGAACAACAATCGTGGCAATGGAACAGTAACCCCAATCCCTATTGCTATGCAGTAGAACAGACCGATATTTTATATCCCGCAGATGAACAAGCTGTTACATTCTTACAGTATGACAATGGCGATGGTGCAGCCATTGCTTGCATCGGCAATGGGTATCGCTGTTGCACATTGGGATTTCCCATCGAATCTATCTACAACAAACAACAAAGGATAGAACTCTTCCAACTAATATTTGACTTTCTCAATCCATAAACATACATAACCTATGAAATACAAAATAACTTGCTTCATAGCATACAACGGAATAGACGAATATGCCGAAAAAACAATCAACTCGCTCCGTCAAGCAGGAGCCGAGAGATTTGTTCTTTATGGTACGACATACAATGATACTCCATTTTCACGACAATACACCAACCTTTCGTCACAGACACTACAGAGCAACGAGATGATGCATCTCATTGCTACGACATGTCAAACACCCTATCTACTCATATACAACAAATACACTCCTCTCGATGTAAATAATAGGGCGTTGAAGAGAATGATTCAAGTTGCCGAAGATACACAAGCCGGTATGGTATATGCCGACTACTATGAGTTGCACGATAACAAACGTCAACCGCATCAGGTCATAGACTACCAACAAGGCAGCGTACGCAATGATTTTAACTTTGGCAGTGTTGTACTATATCGCACCGAAACCTTCGTTTCGGCATCGACCGATAAGATTTTTTCTCGCAATTTTATGTATGCCGGAGCCTATACCATGCGATTGGCCATAAGCCGTATATCGCATATAGCACACCTTGCCGAATACCTCTATACAGAGATTGAAGAGGACAATCGTGCCGGTGGAGTGAAACAGTTCGACTATGTAGATCCCCGCAATATAGGTGTACAGAAAGAGATGGAAGAAGCTTTTACCTACCACTTGTCGAAAGTGGGTGCGCTTGTTCATAAATATCAACTCAAAGATGTTGTGGTAAACGAGCAAGATTTTCGGTCTACCGCATCGGTTATCATACCGGTATATAATCGAGTTCGCACCATAGGCGATGCCATACAATCGGCACTCGACCAAAAGACCGACTTCGACTATAATGTGATTGTAATAGACAACCACTCGACCGATGGCACTACCGAATTAATCGCTTCATTTACTCACGACAAGCGACTTATACACCTTGTACCCGATCGCCTCGACTTGGGTATAGGCGGATGCTGGCAATGCGCCATTGACGACAGCCGTTGTGGAAGATATGCCATACAACTCGACAGCGATGATATATACAGCGGAAATGACACATTACAAAAGATTGTCGATTGTTTCCGCACAGAGAGATGCGCAATGGTTATAGGCAGCTATGACCTTACCGACTTCAACCTCAACCCCATTCCTCCCGGTCTTATCGATCACAAAGAGTGGACTGAAGAGAATGGCAGAAACAATGCCCTGCGCATAAACGGCCTTGGCGCTCCGCGTGCATTCTACACTCCCGTCATCCGCGAGGTGGGCTTCCCCAACGTAAGCTACGGCGAGGACTATGCT
>JAFZDG010000057.1 GCA_017561285.1 Bacteroidaceae bacterium | reverse complement strand
GATGGCAGTCAAGACTCAATGATACGCGAGATAGAGATGCCCGACGTACCCCTATGGGCCATATGGACTATACAGCACTATGCTCGAGAGCTGGGTGCAAAAGACTGCTATGAAAAATATGGCAAGCTTGTAGCCGATATACTCGCATACATCATAAAAGGCGGACATCCCAATCTGCAAGTTCACCCCAACGGATTGCTCTATATCAATGGTCGCGACAGAATCGTGTCGTGGATGAACAGCACACTCAATGGTATGCCGGTCAATCCCCGTAGCGGATATCTGGTAGAGGTAAATGCCCTATGGTACAATGCACTCAAATTTGCCGCAGCCATATTCGCCGAAAATGGTGGCGATGCCAAGGAGATCGAAAAATGGGAATCTTTGGCTCAGAGAGTAGGTGCTTCGTTTGGCTCAACATTCCTCAATGACTATGGCTACCTTTATGACTATGTAGATGGCAATATGACCGATTGGAGTGTGCGCCCCAATATGCTCATCGCTATTTCGCTCGAATATTCACCCCTCGATCGCCGTCAACGCAAAGCCATACTCGATATTGTTACCAAAGAGCTGCTCACCCCCAAAGGCGTTCGCTCTCTCAGTCCCAAAAGCTGGGGTTATCGTCCCTGGTATTCAGGTACACCCTACGAGCGCGCATTGGCACAACATCAAGGACCGGCACGTCCCTGGCTTATGGGTGCATACACCGATGCATACTTGCGCATATTTGGCGTGAGTGGTGTGGCATTTATTGAGCGTGTACTCATTGGTTACGAAGACGACCTCTCCGACAAGTGTATAGGTTCGTTGTCCGAAATGTTCGATGGCAATCCGCCATACACTGCACGAGGTGCCATCAGTTTTGCCTCAAACGTAGGCGAAGTATTGCGTGTATTACATTCGTTGAAAAAATATAATATTTAAGATATATCATGAAAGCTCTAATGTTCGGGTGGGAATTTCCTCCGCATATCCTCGGCGGCCTTGGAACGGCAAGTTATGGCCTTGTTAAAGGTATGTGGGAATGTGGAGATATGGATATCACCTTTGTTATACCCAAGCCTTATGGCGATGAAGATACAAGTTTTGCGCGTATCATCGGAGCCGGCAATACCCCTGTTGCGTGGCGTGATGTAAGTTGGGAATATGTACAAAACCGATACGGCTATTGTATGGAACCCGATTTATACTTCAAATTGCGCGACCATATTTATGCCGATTTCAATTATCTCAATACCAATGACTTGGGATGTATCGAGTTCTCGGGCCGATACCCCGATAACCTGATAGAAGAGATAAATAACTACTCGATAGTGGCAGGCGTAATAGCACGAGCAACCGATTTCGATGTTATACACTCACACGATTGGCTTACCTATCCTGCCGGTATTCACGCCAAGCAAGTAACAGGCAAGCCCCTTGTTATACACGTGCATGCTACCGATTTCGACCGCAGTCGTGGCAATGTCAATCCAACCGTTTTTGCCATAGAACGCGATGGTATGTTGAATGCCGACCATATTATTTGTGTAAGTAATCTTACCCGACAAACCGTTATCGAAAAGTATCATATCGATCCGGCCAAAGTATCTACCGTACACAATGCCGTAACACCTATTATAGATGAAATTAAAGCTATTGAGATGCCTCGTAATACCAAAGACAAAGTCGTAACATTCTTGGGACGTATCACAATGCAAAAAGGTCCCGAGTACTTTGTGGAGGCCGCAGCTCGCGTACTCGAAAGAACACGCAACGTGCGATTTGTGATGGCCGGTAGCGGTGATATGATGGATCAAATGATAAAACTCGCTGCATCGCGTGGTATCTCCGACCGTTTTCACTTCCCCGGTTTCCAACGAGGCAAGCAAGTGTACGAGATGCTCAAGGCCAGCGATGTATATATGATGCCCTCGGTTTCCGAGCCTTTCGGTATTTCGCCCCTCGAAGCAATGCAAGTGGGTGTACCCTCTATCATATCTAAGCAGTCGGGTTGTGCCGAAATTCTCGAGAACGTTATCAAAACCGACTATTGGGATATCGATGCAATGGCCGATGCTATTTACTCTATCACTCACAATCCTGCACTCTATGAGCATCTTCGCATAGAAGGCGAGGCCGAGGTAAACGAAATTAAATGGAAATATGCAGGACAAAAAGTTATAGATATATACCATGACGTTCTGCAACGATATTAAATCCTATTTACGAAAATAAAAAACACAACATATCATGAAAAGTATCTGTTTATACTTCCAGATTCATCAACCTACTCGTCTCAAACGTTATCGTTTCTTCGACATAGGTCGCGACCACTATTATTTCGATGACTTTGCCAATGACGATGTTATAACACGCATTGCACGCAACTCTTATTTGCCTACAATCGAGGCTATGAAAGAGATGATAGAGACATCGGGTGGCAAGTTCAAGGCTGCTATCTCTTTGTCGGGTGTAGTACTTGAGCAACTCGAGATATACGTGCCCGAGCTTATCGATGCCCTCAAAGATTTGGCTAAGACCGGATGTGTTGAGTTCCTGTCGGAAACCTATGCACACTCTTTGGCATCGTTGTCAGACGTAGACGAATTCCGCGCACAAGTCAAGGAACACGATGATAAGATATATGCGCTCTTTGGTCAGAAACCCAAAGTATTCCGCAATACCGAGCTTATTTTCTCCGATGAGATTGCTACAATGATTGCCTCTATGGGCTTCAAGGGTGTTATCACTGAAGGTGCAAAACATATTCTGGGTTGGAAGAGTCCCAATTACCTCTACAACTCGATTGCAGCACCCAAGCTCAAAATGTTGCTCCGTAATGAGAAGTTTACCGATGATATTGCACGTAGATTCTCTGACTACGATTGGACCGAATATCCGCTTACTGCCGAGAAATTTATTTCTTGGGTAGCCGCTACACCTGCCGAAGAGTCGGTTGTAAATATCTTTATGAACTGCGAGGCAATGGGAGAGGGGCAAGCACGTGAAACCGGTATTTTTGAGTTCTTCAAGGCATTACCTCGTTTTGCCGAAGAGGCCGGTATCGGATTCATTACACCCACCGAG
>JAFZDG010000056.1 GCA_017561285.1 Bacteroidaceae bacterium | reverse complement strand
TTAGACGAAAATCCACCGCCTCAACTGACTCTTTTCGATTGGAGGGGCTTGTAAATCGAAAAAAAGAATCTCAACCGCATTAAATCTGCGATTGAGACACTATTTTTATGCTGTATCGATTTTTATCGGACAGCAATAATATAATATATATAATGTATGGTGCGAATTTTTTATTGCCAATTCGGAGACTTTTATTGCCATAATCAACTTGTATATGTAACAGAGGCCGGTACCAGGCAGGAGATGGTTTTATATATTCTATTTAACATAATGTTAATTATAGGAAAATAGTGGCTAAGAAAATAAGAGGGGAAATTTGAAGATTGGCTTGGTTGTCACTGCTGTTAATGGCAGTTTATAGATCTCTGTTTTTCCTATCGATGCAAGTATTTATCTTGTATTACAATTTGCAGGGTTCTTGGTAAATAAATACCTTTGCGGTAAAAATAATATTGTATCGTATGGAAGTCCAATCACCTATAGAACTGAATGAATCGTTTTTTGCCTATGTCAAGCAAAATCTTGGCGAGGACGCTATGCGTTTACGACTGAAGAAATCACCTTCGGTAGATTTTCCGTTAGATTTGGCCATTACTCAAATTGAGGCTCGCAGCCGTCGTCTTGAGAAAAAAATACCCCATTGGTATAGCCATGAGCGTGTTGTCTTTCCCTCGTTGCTGTCTACCGAACAATGTTCTTCGCAAGAAACGGCCTCATATAAGCAGCGACTGGTATATGGTCGTTCGCTGTGTGACCTTACGGGTGGATTGGGCGTTGATACCTACATTATGTCGCAAGGTGTAGATGATGCTCTCTATATAGAGCAAAACAACCTCTATTGCCAGTGTGCGCGACACAACTTCGAGCAACTTGATGCACGCCATATAGAGGTGTATAATGGCGATTGTAATAGATTCTTGTCTCAATCCGATCGCTCTTTCGACACTCTGTTTATCGATCCTGCCCGGCGAGGAAAATCGCAAGAACGACTCTTTGCATTGGCCGATTGCGAGCCGAATGTGCTGGCTATGATGCCGGTATTGCTCAAACGTTGCAAAAGGCTTATTATCAAGCTGTCACCGATGGTCGATATATCAATGTTGCGTCAGGAAATAGGCCGTCCTTGTTTGCTGTATGTCGTATCGCTCCATAACGAATGTAAAGAGATATTGGCTGTGATAGATACAGATGCAACTGCCAATCAATGCAATCAGTACGATGTGGTATGCGCTGTTATAGGTAAAGAGGGCGTAAAAGAATTGCATTTCAATTATGCCGAGGAGGCCGAAGCCTATTGCCCTATGGCCGATGCGGTAGGCACACATCTTTATGAGCCCGATACCGCCCTACTCAAAGCCGGTATGTTCCGTTCGTTGTGCCATATATATAATGTGCAGAAATTGCACAAAAACAGTCACCTCTATACATCGCACCAACCCATAGACGATTTTGCCGGCAGAGCCTTCAAAGTGGTCGAAGTGTTGCCTTTCTCATCGAGCCTTTGCAAAAGTTTTTCTAAGCAATACAGTGCTTGCAATATCACAACCCGCAACTTCCCATTGTCGGCTGTAGAACTACGCAAAAAACTGCGTGTGCGGGATGGCGGCG
>JAFZDG010000001.1 GCA_017561285.1 Bacteroidaceae bacterium | reverse complement strand
CCGGGAGGGCCGTAAAGACACAAAATAGGAGCATGCGAGAGGTCGGTAAGTTTCACCACAGCAAGATGCTCAATGATGCGTTCTTTGACCTTTTCGAGTCCATAATGATCCTCATCGAGAATGGCTCGAGCCTCCTTGAGGTTTATATAGTCCTCGCTATTCTCATTCCAGGGCAGGTTGAGGATGTTGTCGAGATAGCTATATTGTACCGAGTAATCGGGGGTTTGGGGATGGAGTCGTTCCAACTTACGCACCTCTTTTTCAAAGACTTTAGCTACATCTTCACTCCAGAGTTTTTGAGCGCCACGATTGCGCAACTCTTGCACCTCTTGTTCTATGCCATCGCCTCCCAACTCCTCTTGGATAGTGCGTATTTGCTGCTGCAAGAAGTGCTCACGTTGTTGCTGATTGATACCCTCTCGTGTCTTTGATTGTATATCGGCCTTTATCTCTATGAGTTGAATCTCTCTACTCAAGATTTCATACAGAGCAAATGCACGCTCCTTAAGACCATCTTTGTCCAACAACGATTGCTTATCGGCAGCTTCAAGGGGTGAATTACAGCTGACAAAGTTGGTAAGATATGTGGCATTGTCTATATTGTTGACGGCAAAAGCCATCTCTTTGCCCCCATCGCCAACCGATCGGAGCATCTTTATCATCAACTCCTTGATAGACAACATAAGAGCCTCGTACTCCTTATCGCCCGATTGGGGATAAATATCGTCCATCACCGTATATTTGGCACGCATATAAGGCTCACTACCGGTCTGTTCGCCCAATCTTATACGGCGTTTACCTTGTAGAATTACAGTTGTGGTATCATCGGGCATCTCCAATATCTTGAGAACCTCGGCGACAACACCAATGGGATATAGGTCGCGTATGGTTGGATCTTCTACTTCGGCATCTATCTGACAAGCTACACCTATGGGCAAACGCTTACGCTGAGCCTCTTTGATAAGACGGAGCGTTTTTTTGCGTCCTATGAGCACAGGCATTGCCACATGCGGAAACAATACCATATTGCGCAAGGTGAGTATAGGTAAATCTTCGGTTTTAAGTTCTACTGCGTCTTCTTCGAGAGAACCACTTATCTCGGCGAAAATGGGCATAATAGGAGTTTTTTCGTCGTTATCGTTAAACATATATATAATTTTCTTTATGGTGTTACATATTTACGAAATTGACAATATGGCAGAAAACTGACATATATGACATCAATGCACCTTTATTGCAGTGCATACATATATTATACAAGTAGTGTGCCAAAGTATAATAAACAAACTTAAAGTGACATTTAAACATAATTTTTATTTACTTTGCAGTGAAATATGATATAACAATGTCCGACAACAAATTTAGCTTTAAGCAGTTTGAGTTACACCAAGAGCTATGTGCCATGAAAGTAGGTACCGACAGTGTACTGTTGGGCGCATGGGCCATCCTGCCCGAAAAAGGACGCATACTCGACATCGGTGCCGGTACGGGCATACTTTCGCTTATGGCCGCACAACGCACTCTACATACATCCATTACCGCCATAGAGATAGATACGCCGGCATCGAGACAAGCTCAAGAGAATGTAATGAATAGTACCTGGAACGATAGGATTGAGGTTATCAACAAGGACTTCACACAGGTGGCCGATGGTATAACACAACCTTTCGACAGTATCATATCCAACCCACCCTACTTCGAGAAATCGTTACTCTCGCCCGATGCTGCCCGTACCACCGCTCGCCATACAACCTCACTGAGCTACGATGCCATATTCAGCCTTGCACGCAACATCATAGCTCCTCATGGCAACCTATCGCTGGTGCTACCAGCCGAGCTATACAAAGAGGTAAACAACACAGCTATGCTATATGGATGGGGCGCATCGCGCCTAACGTGGGTGCGCACTACACCGCGCAAAAATCCCAAACGAGCACTATGTGAGTGGCGGCGCAACCATTTTGCACCTTGCACCCAAGAGATGCTTACAATACACACAGCCACAGGCGAATACAGCAACGAATACATATTACTTACCAAAGAGTTCTACTTGCACTTCTGAAAACACTCTACAATCTTTTATTGTTATCATATAAACCAATAATATGATAACATGGAAAATATCGAAAAAATCTTTTGGGGCAAAACGCCCTATTGGTGGATTGTACTCATTCCGGGCATACTATTCATACCCTGCGGCTGCTGGTTTCTGTTCTCGCCATCGGTAGGTTACTTTACCATAACCACTATTTTGTTGTGGATGCTCATACTATCGGGTATCGCCCAACTCATCATAGCTTTCAATACAACCCGCAATGCACAAGGATGGGGTTGGTGGATAGCCGGAGGCATTATAGATATTTTTGTAGGATTTATGATGCTGAGCAATATAGGTTTCAGTGCAATGATATTGCCCTATTTCTTTGCTTTCATATTTCTTTATAAAGGAGTTAGCAATCTTGTATCGGCATTTACGGCTCAATCATATCACCCATCTTGGTGGCTCTACCTCATCAATGGTCTGCTACTGCTCATTATGGCAACACTCTTTTTCCTCTCGCCATTCTCGGCGATGATAGCCATTGATTTTCTCATAGGTGCAGCCTTTATATACTGGGGTATAAGCCTCATTTTCTTTTCCCTCGACATTCGTCCCCAAGCCGACAGAGAGGTAAGCTACAAAACAGAGGATTAGGATATAGAAAATTACTTTTACAGCTACCATAACTTATACAATTGCACCAATAGAGAGCTTTTCCGAAACAGATAAGTTCTCTATTTTCTATTAATATGTAGGTCAAATAGTTAAAAAGATTTTCAAGAGTTTGTCGTATAGATAAAATCACTATCTTTGCAACAATCCTATGACAATAAATCCAACGAATTAAACCTTTCAGGATAAAACTTGTCATAATATCAAACTTTTATGCATATACAGGAGGAGCAAACTATGAGAAGTAAAATTTTGACAATAACCATCTTGACGTTTATAACAGCTATGTTATGCCCGTCTATGGCGCAGAATTATTATATCGAGGATGATATTTATTATACACCCAACGATAAGAACAAGGTAATAGAAGAAGCACGCCAAGCCGAAGAGGTCATAACTGTGACCGTAAAACCATCGACAACAGCCAACGGTGCATCGACATACAGCGAAGAGCGTGATATAGATGAATATAATCGCCGCTATGGTTACGCATCGTACGATGCTCCGGTAGCCGAAGAGGGAACACAGATAGAGAACACTTTTGTATATAACAGTGATAATGTTGCTCCCGGCGACACGCTCTATATTCAAATGGAAGATGGTTACTATCTCAATGGTTTCAATGGCACGCAAAGCGACTATGAATATACCGTACAGATACACCGTTTCTATAATCCCCGTTACACCGTAAGCATAAGCGATCCGGCTTATAGCACCATTTATATGCTTGACAGCAACGATTGGAACGTATATATAGATGGCTCATATGCTTGGGTAACACCTACATGGACCAATCCTTGGTATTGGAACTATGCATGGGCTCCCTACTCATATTCGAGCTGGGCTTGGAGATCGTGGAGTTACTATGGATGGTACGATCCTTGGTATAGTCCCTGGTACTATCCAAGTTCATATTATGGATGGTATGATCCCTATTATCACCACCATCATCACCACCACTACTACGATCCCTATTACAACCATTATCACCACTACTACGGATATGACCATCACTACAACCACAACGGACGTGGCCCCGGTCATAGTGGACATGGAGGATATGACGATCATAGAGGTCACGAGCATCACTCAGCCAACCAACGTCACGATGGTCATAACGACAACAGATATGGAGGCTCTTACAATGCGACAAGCCATAGTGACAACAGCCGCTCTACAACCAATACATTGGGTGAATCGCGAGGTAGCCGCATTGTGGTAAATAACGGTACAAACAGTTCTAATGCGTCGCAACGCCGCAATAACAACACAACATCAACACGAATCGTTAACAGCTCAAACCGTAGCAATAGCGACGACATAGGCACTTCTCGCCCATCGAGCAGCAGCCGCGGTAACAGTAATGTAAGCACATCGCGCTCATCGAGCAGCAGTCGCAGCAGCAGTAGCAGCGTTAACAGTTCTCGCTCGTCAAGCAGTAGTCGCAGCAGCAGTAGTAGCGTTAATAGCTCTCGCTCGTCAAACAGCAGTCGCAGCAGCGGCAGCAGTGTCAGCTCTTCTCGCTCATCGAGCAGCAGTCGCAACAAT
>JAFZDG010000055.1 GCA_017561285.1 Bacteroidaceae bacterium | reverse complement strand
AGCTTCAGCTTTTCCAGGTGATCATCCGCAAATTCAATTTCATCGAGTTCCTTCTTTGCTTTATCCAGATATGCCAGGATATCCTCTATTGTCTTTGTCGAAATAGATGCGCCGCGCTATAAATCTCTCCCAACTCATAATATGTGTGCAAAGATAATGACAAACGAGCGAGAAATATCAAGCGTGCTTGAATATTTTTCACAGCGAGTGCAGTATATCTTCGAGATTTACCTCAAAGATAATACAAATCGAGAGCAGAAGCAACCAGTTTACTTGTGGATTATGCCGAGATGCCGTTTATCTTATCCAAAGATAGTGAAAGAGAGAGAAGAAAAACCAAGTTTACTTGAGTTTTTTTCCGAGCCGCATCCTATCTTATCTAAAGATAGCGAAAGGTGCGTAAAAAAGACTTTAGATAGGTCGATTTATGTTTTACCCCTCAATCTCGCTCAGTTCGAGCCAACGCATACCTTTTTCATCGAGTTCGGTTATGAGTTCTTCGATGCGGCGTGAGTGGGCTATGAGTTGGTCGGTCGCAAGCGTACCGCTGCACATCTCTTCTTCAAGGCGAGCTTTCTCGGCTTCGAGTTGGGGTATGAGGGCATCGAGCTCTTCGAGTTCTTTTCGTTCCTTGAAGGTGAGTCGTTTGCGCTCGGTGGGTTGTTCTTTTTTAGGAGCCGGAGTCGCTGCGGCTTGTTTGCGGCGTTGTTCTTCGGCCTCTTTGCGCTCGGCCTGTTGGCGAGCATCGCGCCATAGACGATAGTCGGTATAGTTGCCGGGGAAATCTTTTATTTCGGCATTGCCTCGGAATACAAGTAGGTGATCGACCACTTTATCCATAAAATAGCGGTCGTGCGATACTACGATAACGCATCCCTTGAAGTTGCGCAGGTACTCCTCCAATACACTCAGTGTAGTGATGTCGAGGTCGTTGGTGGGCTCATCGAGTACCAAAAAGTTGGGGTTGCGCATAAGTACGGTGCAGAGATGCAGTCGGCGTTTCTCTCCACCGCTGAGCTTATATATATAATTGTGTTGTTTCTCGGGGGTGAAGAGAAAGTGTTGCAAGAACTGGCTTGCCGAGAGGCGGCGACCATCACCCAGCGATATCTCTTCGGCTATTTCGCGTACGGCATCTATTACCTTCATACCCTCTTTAAACTGTAGCCCCTCTTGGCTGTAATAACCAAATCGTACGGTCTCGCCTATGTCAAAGCGACCACTGTCGGGTGTTACTTCGCCAATGAGCATTTTGATAAAGGTCGATTTGCCGGTGCCGTTTTGTCCTATGATACCCATCTTTTCGTAGCGGGCAAAATTGTAGTAGAAATTGTCGAGTATCTTGAGGTTGTCGAAAGACTTGCTTACATATTGTGCCTCGAAAATTTTAGAACCTATATAGGTCGATTTTACATCGAGTTTTACGGGGCCATCTTCAATGCGGCGGCGTGCTTTGGCTTCAAGGTCATAGAAGGCATCAACTCTCGCTTTGGCTTTGGTGCCGCGCGCCTGCGGTTGTCGGCGCATCCAGTCGAGCTCGGTGCGTAGCAAATTGCGTGCGCGTGCAGTCTCGGCATTTTGTACGTCAAGGCGTTCTTGGCGTTTCTCAAGGTAGTAGCTGAAGTTGCCTTTGTAGCTGTATGTGGTTTGATTGTCGATTTCGATAATTTCGTTGCATACTCGATCGAGAAAATAGCGGTCGTGTGTAACCATCAACAAGGTGGTATTGCCTCGATTAAGGTACTCTTCGAGCCACTCGGTCATTTCTATGTCGAGGTGGTTGGTTGGCTCATCGAGTATCAGTAGGTTGGGTTCGGTAATAAGCACATTGGCAAGGGCAAGGCGCTTAATCTGTCCACCCGACAGCTCGCTGATGGGTTGGTCAAATCGGGTGATATTGAGTTTCGATAAGATTTGCTTGGCACGTTGCTCGTAGTCCCATGCTTTCAGTCTGTCCATCTGCTCAAGCGCAGCTTCCAGTCGCGAGTTGTCGCCGGCGAGTAGAGCTTGTTCATACTCGGCAATGACTTGTACCGTTTCGTTGGGAGAGAAAAAGCATGCCTGCAATACAGTAAGATTGTCGGGGTAGGCCGGAGCCTGCTCCAAGTAGCCAATGCGAATGCCATTGCGCAATGTTACGCTGCCACTATCATAGTCTTCCTTGCCGGCAATGATATTGAGCAGTGTTGTTTTGCCGGCTCCGTTTTGTGCCACAATACCTATACGGTCGCCTTCGCCTATGCCCAATGAAATATCTCCAAAAAGCAATCTGTCGCCAAACGATTTTGTTACTTTCTCTATTTGTAGGTAGCTTATCATATCGAATACTTTTATGTTGCAAATTTACATTACATTACCAAAAAAGCCAAATTTTTCTGGTTTCTATATCTGTTGTGTAGAGGATGTTTGCAATTTGTATGGTATTTACAGTAGGTATATAATAATTTATAACCTTGTTGTAATGCCTTGTATGGCTTGTTTTTGATATTATTGGCAATATTTGATAAAAAATTTTGAAAAATCTTTATCTTGTACGAATAAAATGTTGTATATTTGCCGCCGCAAAAGCAAAATTTAAGTAGAAAATCCAATCTAAGTTGCCTATAATCTACTATTGAATTACACATTGTTACTTCTATTTTAGTCGTTAAGACTAAGAGTATAGGTAATACAAAGTCTTGTGAAAGACTATGGAAATTATGTGATTGTATTACAGCAGATAAGCGAATTGCTTATTTGCTGTTTTTTTTGTTGTCTGCGTAGTTGGACGATGTGGTCTGAAAAGTTTGCAAATAAAAAGTCATTCTATGCATATTCTGGTTGAATTATTTTGTACATTTGTATCTCTTTGGGATAGTGTGATGGTTGAAACTTACAATTCGTAACATTGAGCCGAATATCATCCCGATGTAATGTGTAATAAACAAGAATGATATAGTATATAGAAATGCAAAATATAAATCTTGACGGCTCTTCGATCGTGTTTGAACGCGATGAATTTATAAAGTTTGATGAAGCTGCACACAGATATAGTGTAGATGGATATGGCGAAATGCGATCGGTGAGTTCTATCGTAGCCCTCTTTTTTAAGGAGTTTGATGCCGAGTACTGGAGCTTGCGTAAGTGTGGAGGCGATGCATCGGCAGCTGCCCGGTTGCGTGATGAATGGAGTGCTCGCGGTTGCGTAGCCAGTCAGGTGGGAACGTATTTGCACAAACAGATAGAGGATTACCTCAATGGCAAGCGTGATATAGATGTATTGTGTGAAGTGTGTTACAAGGGGTGCTACAAACAGATATGTGAAAAGGTTGATATTACTCGCGAATGGACCTTTTTCAAAGCCTTCGATAGTGTAGTAGGTTATACCCCGTTCCGCACCGAGTGGCGAGTGTATGATACCGATGCACGAATGGCAGGTACTATAGACCTTGTGTGTGCCTGTTCGGATGGTAGTTACGAAATGTACGATTGGAAACGCAGTAACAAAGTAAATCCCGAAGAGGTGAATAGGTGGGCAAAAGGTATGAATGGGCTTGAGCATCTTACCGACACGTCATATAGTCACTATTGTCTGCAACAAAATCTCTACCGCTATATGCTGGAACGTAATTATGGCATACGTATCAGCCGAATGAATCTTGTTGTGCTTCATCCCGACTACGCATCGTATCGTATTGTACCGGTACCGCGTATGGATAGGGAGGTTGCTATCATCTTATCTAAGATATAATACTATTGTCTATAATATATATGTATGGCAGTGGAGTTCTTACACTCTGCTGCTTTTTTTATACTATCGTAGCAACATTGAAAGCTCAACACTTGTTATAGTTGTGTGTTTATAACTTATTTTTATATTAATAAATGCAAAAAATTAACTTAATTCTTTGCCGGTGTTTGTAAAACGTATATATTTGTAACGATTCTAAAAATGTAAACAAAATAAATAAAAATATATCATGAAAAATTATTTCGATCTTACAGGACAGGTAGCTGTCGTAACCGGTGCATCGGCCGGTCTTGGTCTTCAAATGGCGAAAGCTTTTGCTCGTCAAGGTGCAAACTTAGTATTGCTGGCTCGTCGCAAGAATCTCTTGGACGAGAATGCTAAAGCTATTGCCGAAGAGTTTGGTGTAGAGGTCTTTCCCGTTCAGTGTGATATTACTGTTACCGAGCAAGTGGTAAAGGCCGTAGATAGTATTATGGAGCGATTCGGACGCATTGACATCTTGGTCAATAATGCCGGTACGGGTGCTGTTGCCCCCGCTACAGAAATCACCGATGAGCAATTTAAGCACGAGTTTAATATTGACCTTTTTGGTACTTTTGTTTGTGCGCGTGAGTTTGGTAAGAAAATGATTGAGGCCGGTTATGGTCGCATTATCAACATCGCCTCGATATACGGATTGGTAGGAAATATGATAGTGGGTAGCTCTCCTTATCATGCAGCTAAAGGTGGCGTTGTTAATCTCACACGTGCGTTGGCTGCTGAGTGGGGTAAATATGGCGTTACGGTAAACAGCATCTGTCCGGGATTTTTCTACACCGACCTTACTACCGCTACACTCGATAGCGACTATTTCCAAGACATTGCCAAGCGTAGCATTCCTCTGGGACGATATGGTAAGGAAGGCGAACTCGATACTTGCGCACTCTTCCTTGCATCGCCTGCCAGCACCTATGTAAACGGACAAAACATAGCCATCGATGGTGGCTACACAGCGGTATAATAAGAGTTATAATTAATAAATCGGAGTCATAACGAATATCGATTATGGCTCCGATTTATTGTCGGGAAGATGTATTATAAAATGCCAACGAGGTTGTGCCGGCCGGCACAACCTCGTTGCTAAATACTATGTGGAATAGTTATTATTTCACTTCCTCGAAGTCGACATCGGTAAAGTCGCCGGCGCCTTTGTTGTCGTTGCCGGGTTGTGCTCCTGCATTCATGTCAGGACCGGGTTGTGCGCCTTGTTGAGCTTGAGCGTTGTAGAGGTCTTGAGCAGCAGCTTGAAGTACACCGTTCAACTCTTCTGTTGCAGCGTCAATAGCGGCAATGTCTTGCGACTTGTGAGCATCTTTGAGTTTGCCCAAAGCGCTCTCAATGTTGCTACGCTTGTCGGCAGGGAGCTTATCGCCCATCTCTTTGAGTTGTTTCTCGGTTTGGAAAATCATTGCATCGGCGTGGTTGAGTTTCTCGATGCGCTCTTTTTCTTTGGCATCGGCCTCAGCGTTTGCGGCTGCCTCGTCTTTCATACGTTGTATTTCGGCATCGCTCAAGCCACTTGAAGCTTCGATGCGGATGCTTTGCTCTTTGCCTGTACCTTTGTCTTTGGCCGATACGTTGAGGATACCGTTGGCATCGATGTCAAATGTAACTTCGATTTGGGGAACGCCGCGCATAGCTGCGGGAATGCCATCGAGGTGGAAACGACCGATTGTTTTGTTATCTTTGGCCATAGGACGCTCTCCTTGCAATACGTGTATCTCTACCGAAGGTTGGTTATCGGCTGCTGTTGAGAAAATTTCGCTCTTGCGAGTGGGGATTGTGGTATTGGCATCGATAAGTTTTGTCATTACACCACCCAATGTCTCGATACCGAGTGAGAGGGGAGTAACGTCGAGCAAGAGTACGTCTTTAACATCACCCGACAATACGGCACCTTGAATGGCTGCACCCAAAGCTACTACTTCATCGGGGTTGACACCCTTCGAGGGAACTTTACCGAAGAATTTCTCTACAATGGCTTGGATGGCGGGAATACGAGTAGAACCACCTACGAGGATAACCTCATCGATGTCCGATGTTGACATACCGGCATCCGACAAAGCCTTGCGGCAAGGCTCGATGGTAGCTTGAATCAAGCGGTCGGCGAGTTGCTCAAATTTGGCACGAGTAAGCGTCTTAACCAAGTGTTTGGGTACACCGTTTACGGGCATAATGTAGGGGAGGTTTATCTCGGTAGAAGTTGTGCTTGACAACTCTATTTTAGCCTTCTCGGCAGCCTCTTTAAGGCGTTGCAAAGCCATAGGATCGTGGCGGAGGTCAACACCCTCTTCGTTCTTGAACTCATCGGCAAGCCAGTCGATGATTACGTGGTCGAAGTCGTCACCACCGAGGTGTGTATCACCATTGGTCGATTTT
>JAFZDG010000054.1 GCA_017561285.1 Bacteroidaceae bacterium | reverse complement strand
GGTACAGGGAGCATCATCGGGAGCCAAGAAAATCAATTCGCCTTGAGGTCCGGCCACAAAACTATGTCCCCAGAATTGTATGCCACGTGTTTGTCCCGAGGGATCGGGTTCGTGACCTACACGATTGACTGTTATAACGGGCAGGCCGTTGGCAACTGCATGCCCACGTTGTACAGTCTCCCATGCGCCTTGCTGACGTGCCTTCTCGGCATCGGTATCGCTACTCTCCCATCCTATTGCGGTGGGATAAATGAGCAGCTCGGCACCTCGCAACGCCATCAGGCGGGCAGCCTCGGGATACCATTGATCCCAACAAACCAATACACCCAACTTACCCAAAGAGGTATGGATAGGCTCAAAGCCCAAGTCGCCGGGGGTAAAGTAGAACTTCTCATAGTATGCCGGATCGTCGGGTATGTGCATTTTGCGATATTTACCGGCCATAGAGCCATCGCTATCGAATACGACAGCAGTATTGTGATAGAGACCGGGAGCGCGACGCTCGAAAAGCGATGTTACCAACACTACACCACAAGCGCGAGCTATCTCGCTGTAATATTGGGTAGAGGGGCCGGGAATAGGCTCGGCAAGGTCAAACAGATCGGTATTTTCGGTTTGGCAAAAATAGAGCGAATTGTGCAACTCTTGCAACACAACAAGCTGTGCGCCTTGCTCGGCACAACGCTCTATACCGGCGCGTAACGATGCTTTATTTTGTTCTATATCGGCAGTGTTACTTTGCTGTACAATGCCTACTTTCAATATTTTGCTCATAGTATCAATATTTTTTTATTCTATCACATTTGCAGGATATTGCATTGTAACACAGTGCAACGAACCATGTTGTTTAATCAACGCTTGGCAATCTACCCCAACCACCTCACGACCGGGGAACGCCTCGGCAATGACACGAGCAGCCTCATCATCGAGTGTCGGCACTCCGTAGGTGGGATACAATACGGCATCGTTCATAATAAGGAAGTTGGCATACGTTGCCGGGAGTCGCTCTCCCTCCTCATCATAGGCAGCTTGCGCCATAGGCAGGGGCATAAGGCGATAGGGCTTTCCATCGAGGGTTGTAAAGGTGCGTAGTTGTTGCTCCATCGCATTCAATGCCTCGTAATGCTCATCGGCCTCATCTTGACAACGCACATAAAGAATCGTATCGTTGGGAGCCAATCGTGCCAAAGTATCTATGTGACTATCGGTATCATCGCCGGCCAAATAACCATAGTCAAGCCACAAGATTTGCGATAGACCGAAAGCCTCGCAAAGATATTGCTCAATCTCTTTTTTACTCCACTCACCATTGCGGTTGGGCGAGAGCAAGCATTCGCTTGTGGTGAGCATTGTGCCACAACCATCACTCTCTATAGAACCACCTTCGATGATAAAGTTCAAGCGATTTTGATAACGGGCGTGCAAAACACCTCGATTGGCAAGTTGCGATGTTATAAGGTTATCGTAACAAGCAGCAAACTTAAGTCCCCAACCGTTGAAGGCAAAGTCATAAACGACCGGTTCTTCTCCGTCATATACTGTTATGCCACCATGATCACGCGCCCAAGTGTCGTTGCTGCGACACTCAACAAAACGCACATTACTCATATTCACCACGTTGGCAATGCGGCTACGCACCGCTTCGACCTCGGGTGTAACAATCAGAAGGAGTTGTCGTGCTGCAATTTCACGAGCTATATTAACAAAGCACTCTTCTACTTCATCGAGCATATATGCCCAATCGGTATCTTGATGAGGCCAAGTAAGTTGTATCGCACTCTGCGCAGCCCACTCAGATGGGAGTATCATCTTATTTTGCTTCATTCTCTTCAGATTTGGCTTCGACACGCGGCTGACGGTCGAAGAATGGATTTTTTGAGGTACAACTCAAAGCGATAGATATAACTTGTGTGCAACCGGGCAACCAGTCGAGCGACAACGAAGACCAGCCGGCCGAGAACATCACGCGTGTATCAACACACAAGGTTGCTGCCAAAGAGCAAGCCGAGCCTACGGCTATACCCAAATCGACAGAATTCATGACACAAGGAGCCATCAAAGGCTTATCGGTACACTTTTCGCAGCCACAATAGGCACAATTGAGGCCTTGATTGAGTACGGGAGTACCTATAAGCAACACCGCATCGCCTTGCAATATATTCTCGGCATCGCGCAAGAGAAATTGCATACCACTCTCCTCGCCTTTGCGACGCATTACGGCCGATAACTTTTCAAGATCGGCTCGCTCACTCACCAATGCTATTTCAATAATATCTACGCCTCGGGCTTTAGGGGCAGTACGAGCGGCCATCATCATACGACGACCGGCTTCTACTACAAGTTCGTGGCGTATGTCACGTTCATTTAGTACCATAGTATTTATATTTTGTGAGGGTAAAGATACGACAAACGTGCGAAAAAAACAAAGAGTGATACAATTTGTTGCGATATTAAGTGACCAATATCGGCTTTCGACTCACAAAATAATAACACGAGCCACCACACGCAACACGGCTTGCAGTGGCTCGGTTGTGAATGATAAAGAGTGCCTTAACGAACAATCAGTACTTTTACGGTACGCACCTCTTCGGCATTGCTTATTTGGAGCAAATAGTTACCGGGAGAGAGTGTCGATACATCGAGTGTACGGGCTGTAGTCTCAGCTACCACACGACCATTGATGTCATACAATACAAGGTTATCGACCATACCCTCTACATTGATATAGGCCGTAGCCGGATTGGGATATACGTTTACGCGGTCAATATCGATACGCTCAACTCCTGTAAGTACGTTAAATACCATTTGTTCGCCTTTCACCTCATACTCTGCGCCATCTACGTCAAATACCGTATTGACACGAATGCGATGTACTTGAGCATCTTTCCAGCCGAGACCTTCTTTGTGGAATTTTGTATCGGTAACCAACTCGCCATTGGCTTGTTCACCATCCAACTCTACATAATAGCCATATACGGGCAACAACTCGGTATTGTCATTGGCAACAACCATACCCAACATCCAGCTACCCGACAAACCGCCATCGGAATATACCGAGCTGAATGTAGAATAATTGAACGAATAGAGGTCTGATACACCTGCAATGCCACGACCGGTATCTACGGTAATGGGATAGGTAGAGGGATCTACTTCGGTACAAACCAGTTTTATTCTCACATTTTGGCCGGCAGCAATCTTATGAGGATTGGCAAGTCGCACCTCGTTCCACTTATCAAGTACATAACCGTCTTCGGCATCCATCTCGCTGAGTACAATCATCTCTTGGTCAATGCCATCGACTTCAAGCACAAGACCAAAGATAGCCTCGGCAGTGGGATAGAAACGTAAGGCCACGATGCTATAACCTTCGTACCAATCGAAATAGGTGTAGGGATAATCGTGCGCCACAGTGTACTCGATGAGGTCGGTTGCACCCGACTTCGACATACCCTTACCCGAGCTATTGCTTCGTGCATACGACAAGACAGTGGCATCGTTGTTGATAGGTGTATTCCACTCGGCATCCATAGCGTTACCATCGGCCGAAACAGATATTTTCACATCATTTACAGCACGAAGCACCTCATATTTGGGAACAAAATTTACAATGGCTTGAGTAGGTTCCGAAACACTGCCATCGGCATAGTGTACGATAATTTTATACTCTTGACGGCCGGTCGAAAGATCGGTATCGTAGTAGTCGGTGGTAGTAACCTCGGCCAACTTGTTGTCGTTGCGCAAGATTTCATAGCCGGCAACAACATCGCTGTCGATATTGGGTTTACCATTCTCATCGAGTTTTGAGAGTACGGCCGATATAGCCCAACTTACCAAGAACTCGCCATATCCGCTTTCGAGCGATGATTGGTTGAGCGAATAGTACTCCGGCTCGGCAGCTTGACGCAAAAGGTCGGAGTAGCCCGGAGTGGCCTTGCCATAGCACATACCTATCACATCGTTTGACGATGCCGAGAATCCCGAAGCATCGACATCGATGGCAATCATAACATCGTCGGTAGAGGCAAATGAAACCGGATTATCAAGGTTTATTGTATTCATATTGTTGTACGACAACATAGCGTTATCTACGGGCTGTTGTGCGCGTACTTCACCATTTACATACACAACAATGGTAAACTTAGCCTCGGGATTGCGAGGCATAAACGACACACGCGAGATTACATATTCCGAAGCATAATTGGCAACAATATCGAGGGGCATACGCATAGCCGTAGAGAACGATACCAGACCACCGCCAAAGCCTGTAGCGGCTTCGTTATAATCGAAATAAGTAAACGAGGGTGAGTTGGGTTCGGGCTCGCTCCAACGCAGTTTCATATCGTTGAGATTAACAGCGTGCCACTCTATGTTACCGGCACGATTGAGAGGCTCGGCATAGACATCGATTACTACAGGAACAGCTTGTTCCGACTCGATCAACTCCTCGCCTTCGCCGGGGTATAGAGCCGAAACAGTATAAGTATATTGACCTTCGCCGGGAACAGCATCAATATATGCCATCTCGGCTATACCATCAACGAGCAACTGACCATCGCGATAGATATTATAACCCAACACCTCTGCCGCATTCATAACAGGCTCTTTCCAAGTAAGACGCACGCTGTTGAGACCGCGCAATTTCTCGGCTTGAAGCGTAACCGGCGGACATATATCAACTTCGCGGTCGAGCAATACAACGATAGAGACATAATCGCCTGTGACAATGCCGTTATCGCACACATAGCTGAGCATTGATATTACAGTACCATCGTTGCTCATCTCCACACCACGATACACCTTTTGTTCATTGGCATCTATCTCCACTCCATGTTCTTCCTTCAACCATTCGGTAAGTTTGCGAGCACGACCTATCTTGCCATCATATATATATCCATACAAGTCGCTCGAGTTGTTCATCGGATTGGTCATCTCCTCCTGACCTAACACTGTACCTTCGTCATTGACATAACATACGAGATAGGCCGAACAGATTTCATCATTGGTATATTCGCATACAAAGGGGAGATTGAATTTCTCTTTCGTCTCCAGATTATAAACAAAAGGACGGCCCCATGTTTCGCACACAAGTTTTGTACCATCGGGCGAGAAACGACGACCGGCCTCGGCAAATGAAGCACGAGGACTGAGATACTCGACAGTAGAGTCGTTCCACAAGGCTATGGTACGATTGAGTGTAGAAGAACCGATAGTAGTATAACCCCAACCGGCTGCGTGGCTACCATCGTCCGATACGGTATAACATTGTGCCACATCATTATCATAGGGGTAAATTACGGCTACTTTGCCATCTACCCATTTAGTGGGCGCATATCCGTTACCCTTCATCGTATAGCCTACAATGGTACGACCATCGCGAGAGATAGACATAGCTTGTCCACCCAAAGAGTGCCAACGGCCATCTTTATAATATCCACCCGAACCTACAACAGTACCATCATCGGCAACATCATAAGCTGTAGAACTGCCCGATGTAGAGAGATAAGTAAATTCGTTGGTTTCCAAATTCCACAATACACCTTTTTCGGTAGATGTAATACCATCGCCCGAAATACCGCAAGCCCATTTACCATTGGGCGATACGGCTAAAACCTGAAAGTTGGCAGGGCTGGTAAGGATGATAGAACCCTTATCAGCCAATGCGCTGATAGCTAATATCATAGCCATCACAAGAGTAGAGATTTTTTTCATTACCTAAAGAATTGTTTTTTATAAGATTAAGATAAGTTGTAAGGATGTTTCTTGAGGGCATAAAGATACATAAAAAACATTAAACGACCGGCATATCAGATGTATATATTTACCGCAACAGATAAAATTATAAAAAGAGAACGCCACCTACCGTATGGCAAGTGGCGTTCCAAATAAAATATTCGGTTTCTTATTAGCGAACAACGAGAACTTTCACAGTGCGAACGTTACCGTTGTTGCTGATAGTGAGCAAGTAGTTACCTGCAGCGAGAGCTGTTACATCGATAGTGTTGGCAGCAGTCTCGGCAACGAGGCGACCATTCATATCGTACAAAGCAAGTTTCTCAACTGCACCCTCTACATTGATATAAGCAGTAGCGGGGTTGGGATATACGTTAACGAAGTCCAATTCGATGTTATCAACACCGGCAGCTACGTTAAATATAACTTGCTTACCTTCTTTAACAACATCTTGACCATCGAATGTGTAAACAGTGTTTACTTTGATGC
>JAFZDG010000003.1 GCA_017561285.1 Bacteroidaceae bacterium | reverse complement strand
CTATACTCATAGTCATATCCGTCAATAATGCGTTTGATAGGCGCATTGTCGCGAGTGAGATCTTGTACATAAAGAGCCACACCTGCAGTGCCGGCACTCTCTTCGATAATGAGGTAGTTCTTGTCGTCCGATACGATAGCTCTTACATATCTTCTTGAGTGTTCGCTGTTGCAATATACCTTAGTGTCGTTTTCGGTATCGGTACCCAATTTATGGTAATATACAGTGTGGTACTCGTTCATTGCCGATAGCTCTTTGCCCTCTTCGGGTTTGAAGGCGCTATAGAAGAAGCCATCTTTATGCCATGCAATAGGCGAGAACTTAATCCATTTGATGTGGTCGGGAAGGAGTTGCAATGTATTCATATCCATTACGTAAATCTCGTTCCAGTCCGATCCACTACGAGAAATAGAGTATGCCAAGTATTTGCCATCGGGCGAAATCTCTACTGATGAGAGTGCTACAGTTCCATCCTCGCTCAGTGTGTTGGGGTCGAGAATAAGACGAGGCTCTGCATCGAGAGAGGTCTTTTCGTATAGAGCACTTTGATTTTGTTTGCCATCGTTGCGATAGAAGTAATATTTGCCATTTTTCTTTGAGGGCATTGTTTCTACGGCATATCCGGTAACTGCATTCAAGCGGTCACGCAATTGGTCGCGGAAAGGAATTGCATCGAGGTACTTGTGTGTAACTTTGTTTTGGGCCTCAACCCATTGAGCTGTAGCTTGCGATGTGTCGTTTTCGAGCCAACGATAAGGATCGGCTACGGGAACACCCCATAATGTGTCGCATACTGCAGTACGCTCGGTTTCGGGATAAGCAATCTTATCGCCCGAAGAACAAGCTGTTGCAAGAATTGCTCCCATAATCAAAACAGATTTGTTGTTCATAGTTTACAGTTTTTTGTGTTTATGTTTGTTAGTATTTGTATATACATATAATATATATAGCCTACAAAATTAATAAAATCTATTTATAAAATGCGAACATATAGCAACTTTTCCCTGTTTGTGATTGTATAAAACCTATTTTTGAGCCATTCCGCTTCTATTTTACTTTTATTTACATAAAACAAGCAAATACAACAAGAAAACTTTTTGCGTTTCTAAAGTTTTGCGTAATTTTGTGCCTCTAAAAATGTGTAAAAATGTCGGAAGAGACTCGTGAATACATAATTAGTAAGGCACAAACGTTGTTTTATCGCTACGGAATACGCTCTATAACAATGGATTTCATTGCTTCGGAGTTGGGTATGTCCAAGCGCACGTTGTATGAGAATTTTAAGAACAAAGATGCTCTTATTATTGCTTGTATGGAGCGTGACAGACAACAGCAAGAACGCGAAATGTGTCAAATATTCAGTAGCAAAACCAATACAATAGAAAAATTGGTACGATGCTACAATCGCATTATATATTATATCAAGCAAACGAGCCGTTCGTTTCAGTTGGATATAGAGCATATGCGCTCAAAAGTGTCGGAAGAGGCCGATAAATATCGAGAGAAACAATTTCACTACATCCGAACCATCTTGCAAACCGGTGTTGAGGAGGGACTTGTTCGTTCCGACCTTAATCTTGACATTGCAACATCGTTGCACAATAGTCAATTGATGTGGATACGAAAAGTCAAAAATACACATACCGATGAGATGAATCATGGTGAAATCTTAGAGGTATATACAAAGATTTTTCTTTACGGAATTGTTACGGATAAAGGACGCAAGGTTCTTGATAAGAACTACGAACAGATAACACAAACTATATAACTAAATAAAAGGTATGAAAAAGAGATTTTACTTGTCTATTGCCACAATGTTGGTATTGGCAACAGTAATGAATGCCTCTGCTCAGACTGCAACAACCGATTCGGTACTCTATCTCGATATGGATAAAGCACTGACTATTGCTCTGAGTGAAAGTCCGACTATCAAAGTCGCTGATATAGAGGTGCAGAAAAAAGATTATTCAAAACGTGAAACAATTGCCGGATTGTTGCCCAAAATCGATGCTTCGGCCTCGTATCAACGTTCTATCAAAAAGCAACGTATGTATATGTCGGGCAAAGCATTTGACATTGGTGCAATGATGGGTGAGTACTTAGGTCCCATCTATGGTGCATTGGGTATTCCTTTCCCCGGTTCGGGTGAGTCGGGCGAGGAGTCTTCATCTTCAAATGATGGTTTTGAGGTAGGTCTTGATAATACCTATTCGATGGGTTTTTCGGCCAGTCTTCCCATCATTGCTCCTCAATTGTGGAAAAGTGTTGAGATAACATCAATTGATGTGCAAAATGCGATGGAAGCAGCCCGCTCATCACGCCTTTCGCTCATCAATGAGGTACAAAAAGCATATTATAATGTATTGCTCTGTCAAGACTCATACAATGTGTTGCGTAGCCAATATGACAATGCAAAATTGAATGCCGAAACATACGCCAGCCAATATGCACAAGGTACTGCATCGGAGTATGATGTATTGCGCTCGGAGGTTGCTGTACGCAACATTGAGCCTACATTGCTCCAAACCGAGAATGCTGTGAAGTTGTCGAAATTGCAACTCAAGGTATTGATGGGTATAGATGTGGATATTAATATTGTTATTGATGATAAGTTGGAAAACTACGAGCAAGATATGTATAGTGTGACTATGAACATCAATCGCTCACTCGAGAACAACACCGACTTGCGTCAATTGGATTTGCAAACCAAGATGTTGCAAAAGACTGCTACTTTGCAAAAGTTTGCCTACATTCCCACTTTGGCAGCTCAATTCAGCTACAATTGGATTTCGATGAGCGATGGTGGTATGTTTGACAATTTCCGTTTCAATCCCTATTCTACGTTGGCCGTAGCGCTCAATATACCCATTTTCTCGGGTGGCTCACGCTATTATAAAGTAAAACAAGCCGAGGCAACAGTAGCGCAAATGGGCTTCCAACGCGACAACCTTGTACGTGCTTTGGATATGCAGGTCGAAGCTCAATTGGATGCTATTACCAAGTCGGTAAAGCAAATAGACTCTAATAAATTGGGTGTACAACAAGCCGAGAAAGCATATAAAATTATGCAAAAGAGCTTTGAAATCGGTTCGGCTACTTTCGTAACCTTGAATGATGCCGAGTTGGCTCTCACTCGTGCTCGTTTGGCCTATTCGCAAGCCATCTACGACTTCCTCGCCGGCGTAAGCGATGTGAAGAAGTTGTTGGGTACAACTGATTTAAGCAAATATGAACCTCAAGAAAATAAATAAGTAAAACATAATAAGACAAAAAACAAGTTATGAAAAAGATTAATCTTTTCATCATTGCAGCTGTGAGCATGGGTATGCTCATTGCTTGTTCGGACAAAAAAGCCGAGCAAAATACTGTCGCTGAGAAAATTGAAACGGTAAAAGTTGAAAATGCCGTTATGCAAAGTGTTCCTCAAACTATGACTTACACAGCTACAGTACAACCCGATAAGCGCAACTCTATCAGCTCATCGATGCCCAGCCGTATTCGTGAAATCTATGTTGAGGTAGGCGACCATGTTAAGAAAGGTCAGTTGCTTGTAGAGCTTGATGCATCGAACATTATGCAACAAAAGGTACAACTCGACAATATAGAACTTGAGTACAACCGTGCCAAAGAACTTGTGGCTGTAGGTGGTGCTTCGCAACAACAATTGGATCAAATAACAACACAATTTGAGGCTGCCAAGACTGCATACGATAATATGCTCGAAAACACCAAGTTGCTCAGCCCCGTAAATGGTGTTGTAACTGCTCGTAACTTTGATAGTGGCGATTTGGCTCAAGGCCCCATCCTCACTGTTATGCAAATCAATCCCGTAAAGATTGTTATCAATGTATCGGAAAGTGAGTTTACCAAAGTGAAAAAAGGTATGCCCATCGACATCACATTCGATGTGTTTGGCGAGGAGTTGTTCGAGGGTAAGGTCTCGCTCATCTATCCTACCATCGATCCTATGACACGTACATTTGGTGTAGAGGTAGAGATACCCAATGGCAACAACCGAGTACGTCCCGGTATGTTTGCTCGTGCTACTATCGACTTTGGTGCCAAAGATCATATCGTTGTTCCCGATCGCGCAGTGGTTAAGCGTGCCGGTTCGGGCGACCGCTTTGTATATGTATATAATAATGATGGTACCGTATCATATGTAAAAGTAGAATTGGGCCGTCATATCGACACTGTATATGAAGTTCTTTCGGGCCTCGATCATAATGCACAAGTGGTTGTGGCCGGTCAATCTCGTCTCAGTGACGGAGTTAAAGTAAATGTAGTAGAATAATAGAGCGGAATAAGTTTTCTTATTACCCATAATAATAAAAGATATTAATTATGAGTCTATATGAAGGTGCGGTCAAACGACCGATTAT
>JAFZDG010000053.1 GCA_017561285.1 Bacteroidaceae bacterium | reverse complement strand
TATGCCGATAACTATCGGGTGCAAGATGTGGCGCATGGTACGGTGTCGATGTGTTGGTATCATTCGCAGGTGATGAATGGCCAACGCCGCATGATGGTATATACGCCGGCCGGGTATGAGGATGGTCAAGAACATTACCCGGTATTGTACTTGTTGCATGGAATGGGGGGTGACGAAACTGCCTGGAATGAGTTGGGGCGTGCTACCGTTATTTTCGACAACCTGATTGCCTCGGGACTTGCCAAGCCTATGATTGTGGTGATGCCTAATGGTAATTCCATTCAGCAATCATCGCCTTCTTATACTGCCGAGGGAACTGAAATGGTCAATTTCCGCTTGCCCGATAGCTATAATGGTGCGTTTGAGCGAGGTTTTGACGAAATTGTCCGCTATGTCGATACTCACTATCGTACTCAACCCAAAGCGGCCTGTAGAGCCCTTGCCGGATTGTCTATGGGCGGCTACCATTCGCACTACATTTCGGCCAATATGCCGCAACTGTTTTCTTACATAGGTCTCTTTTCGCCGGCGGTCGATGCGCGCAAGCAATTGGATATATACAGCGATATGCCCGATAAGCTCCTTGCTTTGAGCAATGCTCATCTGCGTCTCTATTGGATAGGTATCGGCAAGGATGATTTCCTTTATGACGAAGTGGTACGTTTGCGTGCCCGCCTCGATGCAATGGCGTTTCCTTATACCTATTTCGAGAGTGACGGAGGCCATACATGGAGCAATTGGCAGTACTATCTTACTCGCTTTTTGCCTATGCTTTTTAAATAATAGGTTGATAGATAGACCGATGCGCTTTATTGCTCTGTTATAGATGATTGTGTTTTAAAATAATGTTGTATAAATATGTTTAATAACATATAAATGGTTGCATAGAAAACTATTTTTTAGCTCTTGTTTATTGTAGTAATTATTTATCTTTGCGCGATTGTTAATGCAATTGATATGGATATAAATTTTACTACATTTACACCCGAACTACTTTTTTCGATGATCAGTGGCAAGTTGTCGGCGGCGATAAGTCGGCGCTTGTATCGCGTATTTCGCCATAAGGGAATTGACGTTACTCCCGAGCAGTGGACTGTTATGTACTATCTCTGGTCGCGCGATGGTGTCACCCAGCAAGAGTTGTGCAACCTCACGTTCAAAGACAAGCCGAGTATGACACGCCTCATCGATAATCTCGAAAAACTTGGTTGTGTTGTACGTGTGCCCAGTAAGAACGATCGCCGCATCAATATTATTATGCTCACAACCAAAGGTCGCGATCTCGAAGGAGTAACAAAACCTGTTGTGTTGAGTGTCATTCGTGAGGCGTTGGCTGATCTCTCATCCGAGGATATAGATGTGGCGTGTGGTGTGCTTACCTCTATTTTCAACAACCTACGCACCTCGCTCGAGGCCGAATAACATTACTATTAATACTGTTTTATGAAGAGATATTTATGGTTGGTTGCAGCTTGTGTCGTATCGCTCGTTGCAACTGCTCAGTTTTATAAGCCCGATGTGTTGGGCAATGGTTTCGAGCAGCACACCTTCGTTATGCCCGACGACTATCATGGGCCGGTCGTGTCAACCCTCGTACGCAAGCTTGCCCCCGACACAACGCATTGTGCCATACTCTATGTGCATGGCTACAACGACTACTTTTTTCAGGAAGAGATGGCGCAAAAGTTCATCGATTGGGGTTACAACTTCTATGCCATCGACTTGCGCAAGTATGGTCGTTCGTTGTTACCCCATCAGTGGGAGTACGAGGTGCGCGATATGAGCGAATACTATGCCGATATCGATTCGGCTATCAGCGTCATCCGCAGCGAAGGCAACAGCCGTATAGTGCTTATGGGACACTCTACGGGAGGACTCACCACATCGCTCTATTGCCATGCCCGCCGCGACAATCTGCCGGTCGATGCGCTCATCCTCAACAGTCCCTTTTTTGAGTGGAATTTCAACGCCTTGTATCGCAATGTACTCATTCCGGCAGTTGCCTTTATAGGTCGTTTCTTGCCCGATGGCGGTCTGCCCGATGCTACCTCTATTTCGCCCTATGCCATGAGTCTGCTCAAGGAGTATCATGGCGAGTGGCAATTTAGCACCGAGTGGAAAAAGAGTATGTCGCGAGGCGAGCGTTTTGGCTGGATACGAGCCATTGATAAAGGACACGATGTCATACACAATATGGCTCCGTTGCCCTGCCCGGTGCTGCTTATGCACTCTCACCAAACCATATCGGGCAATGAGTGGACTCCCCTCTATCAACAAGGCGATGCCGTACTCGATGTAGAGCACATAGCTCGCTATGGTAGCCGTATAAGCAACTATGTTACCGAAGTGACTATTACCGATGGACTGCACGACCTTGAGCTGTCGCGCCCCGATGTGCGAGAGCAAGTTTACAACGAAATATATCGCTGGCTTTCTACCCGGCAACTCCTTGGCGATGAAAATAAATAAGACCAACGCCGCTCGCCTGCTCGACAAGGCCGGTATAAACTACGAGCTGATACCCTACGAGGTTGACGAAAACAACTTGGCCGTTGACCATGTGGCACATCAGTTGGGCGAACCCATAGAGCAAGTGTTCAAGACACTCGTGCTTCGAGGCGACCGCACAGGTATCTTTGTCTGTGTTGTACCCGGACACACCGAGGTCAACCTCAAGCGCGCTGCCAAAATATCGGGCAACAAGAGTGCCGAGATGATAGCTATGAAAGAGCTATTGCCCACTACCGGCTACATACGAGGCGGATGCTCG
>JAFZDG010000052.1 GCA_017561285.1 Bacteroidaceae bacterium | reverse complement strand
ATCATCTTGTCGCGCAAGCCTTCGGCCTCCATCAACTCGATGAGGTTGGTGAGGTTTTGGATGTGTACGTCTTTTTGTGTAACGGTTTGCGATACGAGAATGGCATCGGCATTGAGCTCGATAGCTTTGGCCAAGAACTCCTCGTTGGGTACTTGACTACCGAGGTTGTATGCTTCGACCATTTCGTAACGCTCGAGGCCATAGTGACCGGCGTATCCTTTCATATTCATAATGGCATCGATACCTACAGTGTGAGCATCGGTACCTGTGCTGGCACCTACAACGATGAGCTTGCGACCAATGTGCTCTTTGATGTAGTCGTCGCACTCGTGCATATCCATTGTGTTGCTCTCAACTTTGGGAACATAGATATTTGAGTAATCGACTGTGTGAGTGAGGTTGCCATAGCAGTTGAAGAAGGTAAAACCGGGAGTCAACTCGCGGGCAAATGCTACCAAAGGATTTTCAAATCCCATTTTCTTCATAAGAAGTTTGGCAGCCTCTTCGGCCTCAGCACCAATGGGAACGGGGAGCGTAAAGCTTACTTGTACTTTACCATCGTTCATTGTATCGCCATAAGGCTTTACTTTTGTTAAGTCTAATGTCTGGTCAAAATCTTTTGCCGACATTGAATATAGTCCACCTGCCATGATTATTTCTTTCCTTTCATTAAGTTAATAAATGGGTTCATGTAGTGAGCACCTTGCTCTACTACGCCGTCGAGACCTTTACCACCTACGCGGCTTCTCTTAACGTCGCCAAAGATACCTTTTTCGAGTGCGTTGAAGAGACCTTCAGAGGTGAGTTGCTCGAGCAATTCGATGGCTTTGTCAAGTACCTCTTGTGCTCTTGTTCTCACGATACCACCTTCTTTAAATTCCATCTCATCGCCGATGCTCTTCATGTTGTTGAAGATGTATTTGGCATTCTCGATAGAGAGGAAACGGTCGGACATAAAGGGTGTGTGAATAGCCTCAGTGGGCATACCCAAGAGTTGCAAACCCTGGTTGGTCCAGATACCAATCATATTGAAAAGACAGTCTTGCAAGTGACCGCGGAAAATATTACCTGTCATGAATTTTGTGGGAGGCATATATTTGAGCGGTGCATTGGGGAAGATTTCACGCGCCATTTGTGCTTGTGCCAATTCATACAAGAAGCCGTTTTCGAGCATAGGATCCATCTCAAATGCGTGACCAAGTCCCATTTGCTCTTCGGGCAGACCTGCCAAGAGGGCAAGTTGCTCGTTGATAAGATCCGATGCCAATACGGTGTGAGCAGCCTCAACAGCATCGGCAGTAGTGAGGTAGTTGTCCTCGCCGGTGTTGATGATAACGCCTGCAAAACCGTTGATGATGCGCGACATATATTGGTCGATGAGTGTACGTTGCATATTGATGTCGCGGAACAAGATACCGTAGAGAGCATCGTTCAACATAACATCGAGACCTTCGAATGCACCCATAATGGCAATCTCGGGCATACACAAACCTGAGCAGTAGTTACATACGCGAATATAGCGGCCCAACTCCTCACCAACGCGGTCCATAGCTTCGCGCATAATCTTGAAGTTGGCTTGTGTGGCATATGTACCACCGAAACCTTCGGTTGTTACACCATAGGGTACATAGTCGAGAAGACTTTGACCGGTTGTGCGGATAACGGCAATAATATCGGCACCTTGACGTGCAGCAGCCTCGGCTTGTACGGTATCTTCGTAGATATTACCGGTAGCTACGATTACATAAAGGTAGGGCTTGGGACCTTCACCGATTGTATTCAAGTAGTTCTCACGACGTTGACGACGGGCGCGTATCTTGGCAATACTCTCATCGATAACAGGTTGCAATACCTTGTCTATCTCGGCTTGGGGTGCAACCTCTATTTTTGTCAAGTCCAACGCACCTGTAGCCACACGCTCGGCTACTTCTTGGGGAGAAAGACCTGTGTTTACCATAGCATTGGCGATGAAGAACAATGCGCCTTCACTCAATACTCCTTTTTGTTTCAAATCGTCAACGATAACGTTGGGAAGAGGTACTTGATTGTCATCAACACCGTCTATACCCATAAGTCTGCACAATGTACGCTCTACGGCTACT
>JAFZDG010000051.1 GCA_017561285.1 Bacteroidaceae bacterium | reverse complement strand
TGATCCAACACTCGACCTACCCCGATACAAGAAGCCGACTCTCGACCTTCTGGCCGATATAACCAATACCGATATTTCGGTTGATCGCAGCGAGTTGGAAGAAAACAAGCAACGCATTACCGATACACTCTTGACATACGGTATCAAGATAAGCTCTATCAAAGCTACCGTTGGCCCCACTGTTACACTCTACGAGATTGTACCTGCTCCGGGCGTACGTATTGCCAGCATCCGAAATCTCGAAAACGATATTGCCCTTAGCTTGGCAGCATTGGGCATTCGCATCATTGCACCCATACCCGGCAAAGGTACTGTGGGTATAGAAGTACCCAACAACGAACCCCAAATAGTATCGATGCGCTCTACAATTGCTTCACGCAAGTTCCAAGAGAGCAGGTACGAGTTGCCCATTGCTTTGGGTAAAACCATTACCAACGAAGTCTTTGTTGCCGACCTTACCAAGATGCCACACGTACTCGTTGCTGGTGCTACCGGTCAAGGTAAGTCGGTTGGTCTCAATGCCATTATCACATCGTTGCTATACAAAAAACATCCTGCCGAGTTGAAATTTGTATTGGTCGATCCCAAAAAAGTAGAGTTTAGCATCTACTCGGCCATAGAACGCAACTTCCTGGCCAAACTCCCCGATACCAATGAACCCATTATCACCGATAACAACCAAGTAGTACAAACCCTACAGTCGGTAACGCGCGAGATGGATATGCGCTATGACTTGCTCAAGATGGCTAAAGTACGCACCATCAAAGAGTACAATGCCAAGTTCAAAGCTCGCCACCTGCTACCCTCCAAAGGGCATCGTTTCCTACCCTACATTGTAGTGATCATCGATGAGTTTAGCGACCTTATTATGACCGCCGGTAAAGAGGTGGAAAACCCCATTATTCGCATTGCACAGTTGGCTCGTGCAGTGGGCATACATATGATTATAGCCACTCAACGTCCTTCTACCAATGTCATCACCGGTATTATCAAGGCCAACTTCCCGGCCCGCATTGCCTTCCGCGTACAATCGATGGTCGATTCTCGCACCATTCTCGACTGTCCGGGAGCCAACCAACTCATAGGCCGAGGCGATATGCTCATTTCGCAAGGAGGCGAAATGGTACGTGCGCAATGTGCTTTTATCGACACTCCCGAGGTCGAAGAGATATGCCACTATATCAGTGAACAACAAAGCTATCCCGAAGCATTCTTATTGCCCGAATACATACCCGAAGAGAGTGATTCAAACAGCTCAGCTCAATTTGACAACAAAGATCGCGATACACTCTTTGAAGAAGCAGCCCGCATCATTGTATCATCTCAACAGGCCTCTACCTCTTCATTGCAACGCCGATACTCTATTGGTTACAATCGTGCCGGCCGACTCATGGACCAACTCGAAGCGGCCGGTATTGTAGGTCCCGCTACAGGTGGCCGTCCTCGCGAAGTACTCATTATGGATATGATGCAACTGGAAAACAAACTCGAACAATTGAAATAAGATGAAAACAACCAAGATACATATACTGCTTATCCTTTTCCTAAGCTCTGTTGCAGGTGCTATGGCACAAAGCAGTGCCGAAGATTACCTCAACAAGGTGGTGGAGCAATTGCAACAAGCCAAAGGCATTACCGCCGAGTTTACCCTGCAAGGTGAGGCCGGTAGCGGCCTATATATGCAAGGCAGCTTGAAAATGCAAGGCAAAAAATTCTACCTCGAAACAAACGATCTTACCACATGGTACGATGGCAAAACAATGTGGTCGTATGCCCCCGCCATTGGCGAAGTGAACATCACTACACCCACCCTGCGCGAATTGGCCGAAATAAATCCATACTGTATGCTCGACAACTACAAGCAATCGTTCTCGGTCAAAGAACTTGCAAGCGACATCAAGGGCGAACGCCGATTTCTACTTACCCCCACCAAGCGCAACACATCTATCGCACAAGTAATACTTACAATAGCCACAAGTACCCAAGCCCCCATCTCTTTTGAGATAACAGGCAACAACTCGGGCACAGTACTTGTAGCTGTTACACAATACAACGACAAAGCATCACTACCACCCATCACATTTACGTTCGATGCCCATCGTTATCCTCAAGCCAACATTGTCGATCTAAGATAATTTTCAACCTTTAATAATTAAGTAATATGGAAACAACAGAGAGAACAAAATGCCTTATCATCGGTTCAGGTCCTGCAGGCTTCACTGCCGCTATCTACGCTTCACGCGCCGACCTTGCTCCCATCCTCTACGAAGGTATGGTACCCGGTGGACAACTCACTATCACTACCGAAATTGAAAACTTCCCCGGCTACCCCGAAGGTATCACAGGTACTGCCATGATGGAAGATTTGCGTAAACAAGCAGCTCGCTTCGGTACAGATATTCGCAACGGCGAAGTTACAGCAATCGATGCTACAGCACGCCCCATTCGCGTCACTATCGATGGCAACAAAGTTATTGAAACCGACACTCTTATCTATGCTACAGGTGCATCGGCCAAGTATCTCGGTCTTGCCGACGAAACCAAATATGCCGATATGGGTGTATCGGCTTGCGCTACTTGCGACGGTTTCTTCTATCGCAAGAAAGTTGTAGCTGTAGTAGGTGGTGGCGATACTGCTTGCGAAGAGGCTATCTACCTTTCTCACCTTGCCAAACACGTATATTTGCTCGTTCGCCGCAACGAATTGCGTGCTTCAAACATTATGCAAGAGCGTGTAAGAAACACCGAAAACATCACAATCCTCTACGAGACTCAAGCCGAAGGTCTCTATGGCGAAAATGGTGTTGAGGGTGCTTATATCGTGAAATACAAAGGCACTGACAAAGAGGTACACGAGCAACTCCCCATCGATGGATTCTTCCTTGCTATCGGTCACAAGCCCAACTCAGACTTGTTGAAAGGCCAAGTAGAACTCGATGAGCATGGCTACATCGTTACCAAGCCTCACACTGCTCAAACCAACATTCCCGGTCTATTTGCTGCCGGTGACGTTGCCGACCCCCACTACCGTCAAGCCATCACTGCTGCCGGTTCGGGTTGCCGCGCTGCTATCGATGCCAAAAACTATATCTTGATGAACAATTTGTAATATAATTTTCAAGATTTAGCATTCTCATAAATATATGCCGATATGTATCAACCATTTACATATCGGCATATTTGTTACTGCAATACTTATACAAAAAGGCATAAAACGCTAAAATATGTTTAAAAAATATGCTCAACAGCATATTTTTACCATTTATTTCAAATACCATATCAGTTTTTTACGTACTTTTGCAAACGGTATGATCACAAGCATATAGCAATGGTAAAAAAGAGTACGTTAGAGTCGATTTTACACAACGAAATGTCGGACTTCTGGGCACTTCTCAACAGTGAAGAGAAGCGAGTGATATCCGACAACTTTCAGATACAAAACTTCAAGAAAAACGAGGTTATTTACACCGAGGGCGAAAAACCTTCGCATCTTATGTATCTGATAAAAGGCAAAGTAAAGGTTTATAAAAAAGGTAATGGCGACCGCAACCAGATTATCCGTTTGGTACGCCCGGGACAATACTTTGGTTATCGTGCATACTTTGCCAACGAAGATTACGTAACCTCTGGAGCCGCCATCGAAAATACCCAAATAGGATTCCTGCCAATGCCTCTGGTCGAAGATCACATACGCAACAATAACAACCTTGCATTTTTCTTTCTCCGCGCACTGGCCAATAGCTTGGGACAATCGGACACTCGAACCGTCAATCTCACACAAAAACACATTCGAGGCCGACTCGCCGAGTCGCTGATGGTGCTTTACGACAACTATGGGTATGAGCCTAACAGCACAACGCTCAATATATATCTCTCGCGCGAAGACTTGGCCAACCTCTCCAATATGACCACTTCAAATGCAATTCGCACGCTTATGACTTTTGCTTCCGAACAGCTCATCACTGTAGATGGTCGCAAAATAAAGATTTTGAAGGAAGACGAATTGCGCCGCATAAGTAAATACGGATAAGCATAGTGAGACTCTTGGACATATCAACATCGGTATTTTCATCACCATCAATATTGATAAAAGTAGAGTTGTATCCTGTAGCGCCTACAGCAATAATGAAGGGCAAGGTAGCCGGCATCAATTCTCTCAATACGGGAATCAGTAGAGAGCGGCAAAATGCTATCTATAGGTATATTTACAATGTATATGCGACCTATACTATCTACCAATTAGCAAGCATATTCTTCAAAGACCGATACATCTCGGTTGC
>JAFZDG010000050.1 GCA_017561285.1 Bacteroidaceae bacterium | reverse complement strand
TGCCGAATTGGGTATATATGAAATGCGACAAGAGGGATTGCGCGAGGTGAGCAATCCATCGGAATTGTTGCTTACGGCCAATCACGAGGGTTTGAGTGGTGTAGCCATAGCTGTGGCTATCGAGGGTATTCGTCCGTTCCTCATAGAGACACAGGCTCTTGTGAGTAGTGCTGCTTATGGCACTCCGCAAAGATCTTCTACCGGATTTGATTTGCGCCGTATGAATATGCTCTTAGCTGTACTCGAAAAACGTGTTGGCTTTAAGTTGGGACAGAAAGATGTGTTTCTTAACATAGCCGGTGGTATAAAGGTAAACGATCCGGCAATGGATTTGGCCATTATCAGTGCCATCTTGTCGTCCAATATGGATATGAGCATAGAGGAGGGTACGTGTCTCACCGGAGAGGTGGGTTTGTCGGGCGAAATACGACCGGTCAACCGCATTGAGCAACGCATACTCGAAGCAGAGAAACTGGGTTTCCGCCGCATTATCATACCTCACAACAATATCAATGGTTTTGATACCTCGAAACTCAAAATAGAGATTTTACAAGTACGCAAAGTAGAGGAGGCATTCCGCCTGCTCTTCGGATAAACAACAGATATGATACAAGAACAACAATTGCGATTGCTGCCCTATCAGGCTGCATCAGAACAATCAATAATAACCTACCTCAAAGATAATGGTGTAGGTAATGTCAATGCAATACGGGTGTTGAAACGCTCTATCGATGCCCGTCGCCGTCAGGTTTTGGTCAATCTTACGGTGCGTATATATATCGATGAATTACCGCAAGACGATGGCTATGATACCATCATATATGGCGATGTATCGCACGCTCCTCAAGTGGTCGTTGTGGGGGCCGGTCCGGCAGGTCTTTTTGCATCATTGCGTCTTATAGAGGCCGGATTATGTCCCATCCTTATTGAGCGAGGTAAGGATGTACACGCTCGTCGTAGAGATATAGCCCTCATCACTCGTGAGCATCGCATCGATCCCGAGTCGAATTATGGCTTTGGTGAAGGTGGTGCAGGTGCTTTCTCCGATGGTAAGTTATACACTCGAAGCAAGAAGCGTGGTAATGTAAACCGCATTCTCAATATATTGTGTCAGCATGGTGCATCAACCTCTATTTTGGCCGATGCACACCCGCATATTGGTACCGATAAGTTGCCGCGTGTTATTGAGAATATTCGCAACCAGATTATCCGTTCGGGTGGTGAGGTGCATTTCGAGACACGTATGACAGGACTGCTCATCAACAACGATACAGTTGTGGGTGTAACAACGGCATGCGGTAAGAGTTTTCGCGGCCCTGTAATCTTGGCTACCGGACATTCGGCCCGCGATGTTTATTATTATTTGCACGATATGGGAGTCTTACTTGAGTCGAAAGGTATAGCTGTAGGTGTACGTCTTGAACATCCGCAGCAACTTATAGACAGTATCCAATATCACAACCCTCATGGACGAGGCAAATATCTGCCTGCCGCCGAGTATAGTTTTGTAACACAGGTCGATGGTCGAGGCGTTTATTCATTCTGTATGTGTCCGGGTGGATTTGTTGTTCCGGCAGCTACAGGCCCCGATCAATTGGTGGTAAATGGTATGTCGCCTTCCAATCGTGGCTCGCGTTGGGCCAACTCGGGTATGGTTGTTGAGATGCGTCCTGAGGATTTTCCCGATGTAGATAAGTATGGTGTATTGGCCGGTATCAAATTTCAAGAGGAGTTGGAACATCTTTGCTATATCAATGGTAATTGTCGTCAAACAGCTCCGGCACAGCGAATGGCCGATTTTGTGGCACGCCGCAACTCTTCTACATTAGCTGTATCGTCTTATACACCGGGTTTGGTTGCATCGCCGTTGCACTTCTGGATGCCCGAACATATAACCTCTCGCCTACGTGAAGGTTTCAAATACTTTGGTAAGATTTCGCAAGGGTTTCTCACCAACGAAGCTACGATGATAGGTGTAGAGACTCGTACATCTTCGCCTGTACGCATTCCCCGCGATAATGAACGTATGTCGCATGTCGTATTGCGAGGTCTTTATCCCTGTGGCGAAGGTGCCGGTTATGCCGGCGGTATTGTGTCGGCGGCTATAGATGGTGAGCGTTGTGCTGAGGCTATTGCCGAGCAATGGAATGAACTGAAAAATTTATAACTATCACCTTATATTGAGGTAATTATGAAAAGATCATTGTTCTTATTGGCACTATTGTGTGTGTGCTTATGTGAAGCTGCTGTATGGGAGCGCGAGTTGCTTATTTCTACGCGCAATACATCTCTTATGCTTACAGCCGGTGAGGGTGAGTCTCTCAAGTTTGCATATTATGGCGATCGTATCGATGATATGGAGCGCAATCGCATTCACGAAGCGTGGATAGGGCTTAACAAAGATGCTTATCCGGTTTTTGGTACTACATGCAATTTTGCTCACGCCATGCAGGTAACACACGCCGATGGCAATATGACACTTGATTTGGTGGTAAGTAATGTTGCTCGCGAGACTACAGAGCGTGGCGAACATATAGCCATCGTTATGAAAGACCGTCTGTACCCTTTTGAGGTAACAGTACACTACAATACATTGTACAATGACGATATTATTGAATCGTGGATTGAGGTTGTTCATAACGAGAAAAAACCGGTCGTGTTGTATCGTTTCGACTCAAGTTATATGCCTATACGCCGTAGCGATGTATGGGTATCGCATTTACATGGAGCATGGACTGCCGAGACTATTCTTACGTCAGAGCCTCTCGAAAACGGACTTTTGGAGATACGCAACACCGATGGAGCACGCAATGCTCACTATGCTCATCCCGAGTTGATGTTCTCGCTCGATGGTCG
>JAFZDG010000049.1 GCA_017561285.1 Bacteroidaceae bacterium | reverse complement strand
TGTGGGTTATAGCCTCTTGTGCAATATGCTGGTAGCGTTTACTGCGCCCATTTTCTTTTCGCTCATCGGTGTACATACCGAATTGGCATTTTTCGACTCGGTTATGATTATATGTAAGCAAGTCCTGCCGTTGCTGCTTTTGCCGTTGTTATTGGCGGTTCTTATGCAGCGATATGCTCCGCGTTTGCACAATGCGGTCCGCAATCGTCCTTCTATATCGTTCTATTTGTGGGTGGTGGCGCTTTTTATTGTCGTTGGTAAGTCGGTTGGTTTTGTTATGATGCAGCCGCTCTCGTCATTACCGCAGGAAATTGCTTTGGCGCTATTGGCTTTGGTATGTTGTGTTGCGCAATTTGTGATAGGTCGCAAAATTGGTGCTCGCTACGGCGATAGGGTTTCGGGTGCGCAAGGTCTCGGGCAAAAAAATACGGTTTTAGCTATATGGATGGCATTGACCTATCTGCATCCCATTGCTTCTATAGCTCCGGCATCGTATGTAATATGGCAGAATATAATCAATTCGGGGCAGATAATGCGAAAAGAACAATCTCGTAAGTAGCGTTGGTATAATGTAACAATAAATAACAATTATGCCTGTTACAGTGCGAAAAGGGAATCTATTTAACTATATTTAACACTGTATCGTTGTTTTGTAATAGAAAAACTAAAGAACTTGCTACAAAATTCAGTATTTTATCTTAAATTTGCACCATATTTGTACTATGTTGGAATGGATAATAGACACAATCAATAATATTAACAATTAAAAAATAAGCTAATTATGGTAACACTAGTTGAGAAAATCAAACAAGAGTGGGCAGCATTCGAAGCTAATGCAAATGCAGTAGTAGAAAAAGGCAACAAAGCAGCCGGTGTACGCGCACGTAAAAGTTCTTTGGAGTTGGAGAAACTCTTCAAAGAATTCCGTAAAGCTTCGGTAGAGGCTGGCAAGAAATAATTTTTTCTGACCAAAATAAGAGCCTTCAAAATCACCTGTTGGGTGGTGAGAAGGCTTTTTTTATATGATAAAGATATGAAACTAAGTGACGAGTGGTTTACGGCTATTGCTGAGAGTGAAATAGGTAACGATACGATTTTTGTTTCGGGACGCTGTGGTATCGATGAGTTTATCAAGTCGGGCAAGTTCCGCGAGCGTGCCGAGGTAACTTGGCGTTATGAGGCCGATGCCAAAGGTATGCCGGCCGATGATGTAGCGCAAAGAATGGAAGAAGTAATGGCTGTTCTTAAGCGTGCGATGGAAAAAAACAAGCTGGCCATACTCACCGGCGTATATACCGGTGCGGGCGAGCGCAATATGATATTCTATACCCGCAATATACCGGCCTTTGGTACTACACTCAATGAGGCATTAGCTCCGTTTGAACTTCTGCCACTTACTATTTACACCGAGAAAGATCCCGACTGGAGCGAGTATGGCGAGATGTGTCAGCTGCGTAGCGATGATGTCGAGGATATGCTCGAAGATGAGGAATAAAAGTTGTATTATATAAAAGGTGCTGTCTTGTGTCTGTGTGACATAGTGCTATAGAATAGAATGATGAAATACAATTTTGATGAGATTATAGATCGCTGCAATACCGATTGTATCAAGTACGATGCGCTGCAAGAGTTTTACGCAACAGACGATGTGTTGCCTATGTGGATTGCCGATATGGACTTCAAGTCGCCACCTTGTGTGGTAGAGGCTTTGCGGCGTAGGGTAGAACATGAGGTTTATGGTTATTCGGTGATAAACAAGCAGTGGAAGCCGGCTATCGTCCATTGGATGGCTCGCCGTCATAATTGGCAAGTGCAGGAGTCCGAGATAGGTTTTGTGGGTGGCATTGTGCCTGCATTGGCATTTGTGCTTGAGGCTTTTACCGAGGTGGGCGATAAGGTTCTTATGCAACCGCCTGTATATCATCCATACAACTTTGTGACTCGCGACTTGAAACGAGAAGTGGTAACCAATCCCTTGCACCTCATTGACGGAAAGTATTGCATCGATTTTGATGACTTTGAACGTAAAGCATCG
>JAFZDG010000048.1 GCA_017561285.1 Bacteroidaceae bacterium | reverse complement strand
CATACGATCCCTGTTGGGGGTTGTATGTTTTGATAATCTTTCCTGTTAGCGGTGTATGGAACAAAATACCTTCGGATAGCGATGGTAGCATCGTGAGATTGAAACGCTCGTTTTTTTCGTATTCCTGTGCAAAAGCCTCACTCTCGGGCGATGATTTAGAGAGTATATCGGGAGTCCATTTTGTAACCGAGTCGAGACTGGCGGCAATGCTATCGTTGAGTGTAATACTGTCAATAGCTATTTCATCGTTGAGAATACGAGCTATGTTTTCCATATATTGATCTCGTAGCTGCATTTGTCGTGTCAGCGAATCAAGTCGTATGGCATTGTCGATAATCTGAATTCTTGTCTCGCGGTGAAGGTAACCGGGCAGAATGTTGTGTAGCGGAGTCCATGCAAATAGTGCAAACATACCACCGCCTATGATGGCAACGAAAAAGCATATAAGTAGTATAACTTGCAGTCGTGATGTTTTGCCACTCCACACCTCTTTGTTATCATCTTCTTGTTGCAATACGATGCGGTATCGGGTTGTGAGCCGATTGTCGTCTTTTATGTTATTATTGCTCATTATCTAATGTGGTTATGGTTAAGCCGATTCAAATGTACTAATTTATGTGCAAAAAATGGTTGTTTATTGTGATTTTTTGACTTTAACGTAGTTTTGGTAACTTTTATGATGGCTTTTAATAAGCTGTAAAGTTGAACACAATTAACGTGATGTTGTTTTTAATTATAAAAAATGTAGGTACAGAAAGTGCACTGCTACTATGTGCCGGCATAAATCTATTATCAACTAAAACCTAAAGAAATGAGAACGAAACATTTTTTTTATTTATGTAGTATGCTCTGCCTTGCTTTTGGTGCAATTACCAACGTGTCGGCACAGGTTGTTGTAGAAGAGGTTACTGTAGCTGAATATGTCCCGGCCAAGCCTCGATACTACTCTGAGAGTAATCTCGATAATTGGTATCTGTCGTTGGGCGCCGGTACGCAAACATTTCTTACCGAACACAAAGGTAGCGATGCTCACTTTACATTAGCTATGAATGTGGCAGTAGGTAAGTGGATTACTCCGTTTGTGGGTATGCGTATGAGTGCCATGGGTGGTTCGTTGCATTACGACTGGCTTGCCGGCAATCCTGCCGTACGTAGCTATAGCTCTATGCGATATGGTGCTTTTTATGTCGATTTCCTTTGGGAGATGCTCAACTCGGTTGCCGGATATGACGAGCGGCGTGTTATCTCTATCATTCCTTTTATTGGCTTGGGTGGAGCCTATGGTTGGAATCATACCGGTGATGCTCAAGATACATGGGCGCTTCCTGTTACCGGTGGTTTAAAACTCAATTTCCGATTGGGACACTATGTCGACCTCTTTTTCGAAGGTCGTGTGCAAGCTGTGGGCGATCAATTCAATCGTGTGAGTGCCGGTAGCCAAGTAGAGACAGCCATTTCGGTTATTGGTGGTATTTCGTTTAAGTTTCGCGAGAGTCGTTTCAAAGCCTTTGATCCATATATCGACCAATTGGCTATAGCCGAATTGAATCGCCGTACCAACCAATTGCGTGCCGCACTCAACGAATGTCAGTCACGTAAAATCGAGTGTCCTCCATGTCCTGAGGTTGAGCAACCGGCACCTGTGGTAGTAGAGAAAGAGACGTGTGGTGGAACAATGACAGCATCGGTATCATTTGCCATCAATAGTGCTACTGTATCGCAGCGTGAGATGGTAAATATATATAATGTAGCGCAGTGGCTCAAAGAGAATCCCAACTGTAATGTGACCATAACCGGCTATGCCGACCGTAAAACAGGTACAGCCGAGTATAATATGAAGTTGAGCCAACGTAGAGCAGAGGCTGTAGCCCATATTCTCAAAAGCGACTATGGTATTGCTGCAAACCGCATTATTATCGAGAGCGAGGGTAGTGGCGAACAACCCTATCCCAACGACAACGATTGGAATCGCATCGTTATCTTCACCGGTGGTGAACGTTGATATATAAGTTTCTTTTTCCGATTTTATATTAAATCTGCCAGTGGGAATATGCCGAGAGGGTATATTCTCACTTTTTATATATGATTTGTATGTCGGGGGGATGTAAAATAGGCAATCATATTTTGTACTCCTTTCACTTTTGCCTATCTTTGTAGGATGAATAAATTGGGTGTAAAATACACTTTTTAATTTTGTTTGCACACGCACCTATATGTTGTCAAAGAATCAAATAAAATTTATACAATCGCTTGCCCGCAAGAAGGGGCGTATGGAGAGTGGATGCTTTCTGGCCGAAGGTAACAAACTGGTGGAAGATACGTTGCATGCTTTCGAGTGTCGTATGTTGGTGGCTACACCCGAGTGGTGGGCACAGCATCGACAAGTGCAAGCCGATGCAAAGGTTGAGGCTTCGCGCGAGGAGTTGGCTCGGGTTTCGCAACTTACTACTCCACAAGAGGTGTTGGCGGTATATGTCATACCACAACGCACACTCCATATCGATCAGTTGCATAGCGAGTTATCGCTTGTGCTTGATACGGTGCAAGATCCCGGCAATTTGGGTACGATAATACGCATAGCCGATTGGATGGGTATTCGTCACATTATCTGTTCGCCCGAAACAGCCGATGTTTATAATCCTAAAGTGGTACAGGCCACTATGGGGGCTTTGGCTCGTGTTATACTACATTACACGCCTCTTGAGCCATTCTTACAGCATATGCAAGGTGTAGTACCGGTATATGGCACATTCCTCGATGGAGAAAATATATATCAAAAACCGTTGTCGGTCAATGGATTGATTGTTATGGGCAATGAGGGTAACGGTATCTCGCCGGCACTTGAACCTTATATTTCACAGCGCCTGTATATACCCAACTTCCCGCAAGGTGCTGTAACAAGCGAAAGCCTCAATGTAGCGGTGGCTACGGCTATTACGTGTGCCGAATTTCGCCGCCGCACAATGGATATAAAAATGTAATTGTATGGCAAAGACAAAAAGCGTATATTGCTGCAATAATTGTGGTGCCGAAAGTCCCAAATGGATAGGTCGTTGTCCTGTATGTGGAGAGTGGAATACCTATGTAGAGCAAGTTGTGTCGGTTAAGTCTTCTTCATCGACTCGTGTGTCGCATACGGTCGATGGCTCTAAGGCACAGCCCCTGCGATTGGAACAAATAGACTCTACCAACGAGCCTCGTATAGACTTGGGTAATGCCGAGTTGAATCGTGTGTTGGGTGGCGGACTGGTGCGTGGCTCTTTGGTATTGATTGGAGGTGAGCCGGGTATTGGCAAATCGACATTGATATTGCAAACGGTGCTATCTCTCAAGAATTACCGCACACTCTATGTGAGTGGAGAGGAGAGTGCCCGACAGCTCAAATTGCGAGCCGAGCGCATTGGTTACGACAACCCCGATTGCTATATCGTGTGCGAGACAATGATGGAAGATATAATGGTGCATGTGCGCAATGTGCGCCCCGATATACTTATTGTCGATTCTAT
>JAFZDG010000047.1 GCA_017561285.1 Bacteroidaceae bacterium | reverse complement strand
ACAAGATCTTTTTGATTGGACATTACCGTATCAATATCCTTATATGCACCGGTTGCCTCTTGCATATCGGATTGTGTACGGATGCCATGAATAATACCTAAATTATTGAGTCGATCTATCTCGTCTTTCATATTAAGATTCTTTATTGCAGCCGTACGACTTAGCTTACGACCGGCGCCATGCGAGCAAGAACAAAATGAACGAGGATTACCCAATCCCTCTACAATGTACGAGGCAGATCCTTGCGAGCCGGGAATAATACCCAGAGTACCTTTGCCGGCAAATGTAGCGCCCTTGCGATGCACAATAACACTCTTGCCATAGTGTTCTTCCCATGCAGCATAATTGTGAGCGATATTTATCATAGGCTCAAACTCCACATTGGGCAGAGCTTGATGTATCACCTCCTGTATCCTATCCATCATCAACCGCCTATTACAGAGCGCAAATTCAACACAATATTGCATTTCACTCCAATAAGCTTTGAACTCGGGTGTTCTCAATGGCAAAAAGGGCAACTTGATATCGGGCGAAACAGAAGAGTGCCATAGAGCATTGAGGTTCATAGCAACCCTATTATAGTATTCACCCACTTTATAGCCTAAGTTTCGCGAGCCGGAGTGTAGCATAATCCACACCCAGCCATCCTCGTCACGCTGCAATTCTATGAAGTGATTACCTCCACCGAGTGTACCCAATTGATGTAGGGCCGATGAGTATTGCTGTCGCACAACGTGCAACTTGTCTATATCAAATCCCTGAGGCATTAAAGATGCGTCTTGCGCCTCACTATGATGACTCATACCCAGCGGTATTCGTTGACGAATACCTCGCATAATGACCTCTCGCACTACAGTGGTACGTAATTTATCGGCACGAATGTTGGTTTTTACGGCACACATACCACAACCAATATCCACTCCCACAGCATTGGGTATAACAGCATCGACACAAGCCAATACACCTCCTATGGGCATACCCATACCGGTATGCACATCGGGCATTATGGCCAAATGATGATATAGAAAAGGTAACGTAGTGAGATTTTCTATTTGAGCCATAGCCGATGCCTCTACAACATCGGCCCATATCATAACAGGCACCTCATTTATTTTTTTTACATTCATATCTTATAAATTTCAAAAAATAAGAGGAGCAACAACTACATTCGGCGGGGATGAGCAGTATCTCCCCTTATTCAATTGGAGCTCGGAGTATCCGAATGAATACGGCATCCTCTTATTTGTTATACTACTATGTTTTTTATATTACCTATTATATTCTTTCCATTCTCATACGCCTCTATCATCTCAAAAACACTATCACTCCATCCGGCGAGTAACATCACATCTTTTCGTAGTATTTATCACTTATCAATGATGTCACAACAGCCGAATACAACTCCATCTCAGCCGACATTCCATAAGCCATTGCACGCTCATGGTTTACTACTCTCGTTCTTATCATACTGTTGTAACTCATAATTATATAATGTGTTTAGTTGATTAAAGGCAAGGCAACACTTGCTTGGGCCTAATACTACAGTCACTAATCCGAAGAAATCCCTCGCTACGGCACTTGCCATATTCTATCTTAATTTGTTGATGCAAAGGTATTATGCATCTACGCAACCTTTCTGCGTAGTAATATTTTTTTTCGACAAATTTGTAAAAAATGCGACATTTTTCGGCACTACGCAAATAGACTGCGTAGAACTTTGTGTATATTTGCGATAAACAACCGATACATACCACAAAACCATCTAAATTCAACCAACAATGCCTGTTAACAAAAACGCACTCATACGATATAAGACCATCGACAACTGCTTGAGAAACCGATACCGAAAATGGACACTCGAAGACTTGGTTGATGCTTGCAGCGATGCACTTTACGAGATGGAAGGCATTCGCAAAGGGGTATCGACAAGAACCATACAAGGCGACATACAGATGATGCGCTCGGACAAACTGGGCTACAACGCCCCCATAGAGGTCTATGAACACAAATACTATCGTTACGCCGATACGGATTATAGCATAACCCATATGCCTATATCTCAAAACGATTATGAAGCCATACAAGAGGCCATAGACCTACTTCGCGAAATGGAGAGTTTCAGCCAATTTAATGAGATTTGCGACCTTGTGAGCCGACTACAAGATAAACTATCTATTACCAAGCACAATCGAAAGCCCATTATTCATTTCGACAGTGTACCCAATCTCAAAGGCATACAACTACTCAATCCTTTATATAAGTATATACAACACCAACAAACATTAGAGATATACTACCAATCATATACTGCCAAGAGTCCCACTCGGTTTATACTTTTTCCGTATCTACTCAAAGAGTTTCGCAATCGTTGGTTTCTCTTTGGTTCACGTGCTTCCGATTTGGTACTTTATAATCTACCACTCGACCGCATCGTATCAGTAAAACCCATTGATATACCATATCAAGATAATCCCTTATTCGATTCGGAGCATTTCTTCGATGACGTAATAGGTGTAAGCAAGAATATAAAAAACAAACCTCGTAAGATAACATTCGTATCATCAGAGGAGCAATCAAAATATATTCTCACCAAGCCCATTCACCCCTCGCAGAAGCTAATAAAAAGAGATGAGGATGGGACGCATACCTTTACTATTGAGGTGGTCGTAAACTTTGAGCTATACTCGGTATTGATGAGTTACGGGCCCGAAATAAAGGTAATATCACCCTCGTACGTTGCCCAATATATGGCCGACAAAATGCGAGAGGCTCATATGTTATACAACACACTGCCGAACGAGTAAATAAGATGTGACAAACAAAGAGGCTACACCCTATCGCGTTTGGGTATAGCCTCCTATATTTTAGATGATTACAAACTGTAATCGCCTCAACATATCGATGTAATATCGGGAATGAAGCTGCGTTGAATATTTGTTGCTACGGCACTGGCTACTTCCATTTCGCTATAGCCGATATTGCTTCCAAACTTATAAAGGAATTCTACTTCATCTCTCGATATATTGTTGTCGGCAAGGATAATGCTTATCATATAACCGAGTATTCCTTCGCGCATTCCGGGATTTATCTTCAATATATTCTCTACCGAGTCGTTGAAGACTTCCACGACATCTTGTTCTACAAGTTGGTCGAGGAATTGGCGGGGATATATCTTCATTTGCGACAATTTCTCAAGTATGCAGTTCACCTCGTCTTCTTTTATCTCGCCATCGATATTGGCCACCAATATACCGGCCGAAGCCATAAAGCGTGCCACATACTCGTCCAACTCACTATCGCCTACTTTGAGCAGTATAGATATGAGTTCGTCCATACATTTTTGCAACGACTCTTCGTCTTGCGCTTTGGCATAAAGGTTGAGAGCCTGCACCCGAATGGGATTAACCGGATGCGTGGCGTTGCTCATTCCGCGATCGTTGAGGAAGTATTCGAGACGGCGGCTGTTATCTTTCAAGAGACTTTCGATACTCACGTTCATCTTTACAAGATCGAGTCCCGATGCCATCTTGAAGAATGCTACGACACACGCATCGAGATTTTCTACCGCAATGTAACCGTAGCGGTCGGCGACAAGCTCGGCCAACTGATTGCGTAGGCGCACCTTGTGCTGCAAGCCGATAGGCATATTGGACTCGGCAGGAAACACAAACGATATGAGGCGGCTCATAGCGGTATCTTTGTTGATAAGGTGTCCCAATTCGTGACCAATAACAAAGCGCAATTCATCTCTCGACATAAGGTCGAAAAGTGCCGAGTTGATATTGACAATGTGAGGTTCATTCTCGTCCTCGGCAGCTACCGAAAAAGCATTGACCGAAGAATCGCCTGTAATATAAAAATCGACCTTCTCTTCAAATTGCAATTTTTGCTTCACCTCGAGACACAAAGCATATATATCGGGCAATAGCTCGGCATCGACTTTGAGGCTATGTCCCTCCATCGCACTGCGCCAATATACATCGTTGCTCGATATTTTTATTTTGGCCAATACCTCTTCTATAATCTCTCCTTGCAAGGCATTATATATCTGCTCACTCAGGTTATGCTCCAATTCGATTGAAGGGCTGAGGTGAAAAGACTTATTGTCAACAGGTTGGGGTTGCGGTTTGGTAAACCACGAAAACAGATTTTTCTTGGTGCTCATGGTTGTGATGAATTAGGTGTGTTAATACTGAATTTCAATGCATATGTTGCACATCGTTTCCCGATGGGAGCTGGAACATCTTGATACCAAACTCGGGAGCGATGGCAAAGAGGTACTCAAATACCCGCGCTTGTATATCTTCGTAACGTACCCATGCGGTGTCGTTCGAGAAGAAGTATATCTGCATCGGCTGACCTTGCGGAGTCGGCTCCATAAGACGCACCATCGATACAAAGTCTTTGTTGCAATGAGGCAGAGTTTGTATATAATTCTGCATATAAAGGCGGAAAAGTGTCAGGTTGGTAATGCGCAATGATTGTACGGTAAAATCATCATGCGCTTTTTGTGCCTGTGCAATGCGCTCTTCGGTAGTCTCTATAAACTCTTCGACCAACGAATTGTTGCGCCAGGGAGCCAACTCCTCGGGTGTCATAAAGTGAATAGAATTGATGTCAATATTGACTATACGCGCAATGCGCCGACCTCCCGATTTGAATACGTTTTCCCAATTGGTAAACGATCCATTAACAAGAGCCTGAGGTTGAATGGTTGAGATT
>JAFZDG010000046.1 GCA_017561285.1 Bacteroidaceae bacterium | reverse complement strand
GGTACGCTTGATATTCACACTCAACTCGAAAAGCGTCTTGCTAAGTTTGTGGGCAAAGATGATGCTCTTATCTATTCGACAGGTTTCCAAGTAAACCTTGGAGTAGTATCTTGCTTGACCGGTCGTGAAGATTATATCATTACAGATGAGTCTGATCACGCCTCTATCGTTGACGGTTTCCGTCTTTCATTCTCAAAGAGATTGAAATATCGTCACAATGATATGTTTGAGCTTGAACAACGTCTCAAAATGTGTGATCCCGATGCGGTGAAACTTGTGGTCACCGATGGTGTGTTCTCTATGGAGGGCGATGTGGCTAATTTACCCAAAATGGTAGAGTTGTGTAAGCAATACAACGCTGCTCTTATGGTCGATGAGGCTCATGGATTTGGTGTCTTCGGACGCAATGGTCGTGGTGTATGCGATCACTTTGGTGTCACCGATGATGTTGACCTTATCATGGGTACTTTTAGTAAGTCATTTGCTTCGTTAGGCGGTTTTATTGCTACCGATGAGGTGACTGCCAACTATCTCCGTCACAACTCTCGCTCGTATATCTTCTCGGCAAGTATCACTCCGGCATCTACTGCTGCTGCCAATGCTGCTCTCGATATAATGGAGAGTGAGCCTGAGCGTTTCGACCGTTTGTGGGATGTAACCAACTATGCTCTTGAAGGTTTCCGTAATATGGGTTGCGAAATTGGTAATACTTGCACACCTATCATACCTCTCTATGTGCGCGACAATGACAAGACATTCCTTGTAACACGTATGTTGCTCGATGATGGTATCTTCGTCAACCCCGTTGTTTCGCCTGCAGTGCCGCCTCAAGATACCCTTATCCGTATCTCATTTATGGCAACACATACACGCGAGCAAGTTGATGTATTGTTGGAGAAGATTGAGAAAAACTTCCGTTTACTCAATATTATTCCTTGAAAATAATCGAAGTTTTCATAGCACAAGAGGATGCAAGCAGTTGTTTGCATCCTCTCTTATTAGATACAAAAGACAACTCTATATGCAACTGAAAGAGATAAAACGCCTCTATAGGCTCTATATGAATGGTGTCGTGTCGCAAAGTATGCGTCATAAAGGTGCGCAGTATCGAGTGAATTTTGGCCTTACGCTGCCTTTGTTGCGCCGTATAGCCGAGCAAATACCGCCTTCGGTGGAAATTGCTGAGGAACTGTGGAGTGATACAGGAGTGCGTGAGTCGATGCTGTTGGCTCCAATGGTCTATCCTGTAGAGCAATGTACGCCGGCCGATGCGCAGCGTTGGGTGGTGAGTATGCCCAATATCGAGGTGGCCGATTTTTGTTGCAAATATCTGTTTTCTCGCTTGCCCTATGCTTCGGAGCTTGCCCGGCAGTGGGTTGCAGCACCTGTTGGTATGGTAGCCTATACCGGTTACAGACTCTCATGCGCATTGCTTTCGCAAACGATCGATAAAGAGTGGTTGGAATATGTGGCAGAGAAAGCCATTGTTCAAGCTTATAGCAATAGGGGTGTTGAGGCATCGGTGGCACGCAGTTTCCTCACCGAAGCGTTGCTTTTGCCTCATAGCGGTCGTGTCGTTGTAGAATTGTTACGAGCATCGGCCGATATAGACGATGAGTGGAGAGAAAACCTCATTGCGCTGTATGACGAAGAGTTTTGAGTCGTTGTATTGCGCTGTGTATAGCCTGTTTTTACCCTTTGGGCGAAAAAATCCTTCAATATAGTACCTCTACTATTGCACAAATGACAAAAATGATATAACTTTGTAGAAACAAAGAGTATGCCTGCAAATGAGGAAAAAAATAAGGAGCTGTCTGTAAAGCAGCGACTTGCGAGATTCTTGGAGAACCGTAAGATGCGAAAAACGTCTGAACGGTTTGCTATACTCGATAAGATATATTCCTCATCGGCACATATCGATGTGGCAACATTGCATCAAGCGATGCTCGCCGATGGTTTTCAAGTGAGCCGGGCAACGGTGTATAATACGCTCGACTTGCTTATTGAAGCCGGATTGGTGCGGCGCATAACGCTTGGCGATGGTGTGAATAGGTATGAACGCATATTGGTTGTAAATAATCATCACCATCTCATCTGCACACGTTGTGGAAAGGTGAAGGAGATGAAAGCAGTGAAGGTTGTGGAAGACTTGATTGCACACAAGCCCCGTAGTTTCGAGCCGCAGTATTATTCGCTCTATATCTATGGATTGTGTTCAAAGTGTGCCAAGGCCGACAAGGCTGTTGCAAAAGAAAGAAAATAATATAAATATCACACATAAGTACACTTAACAGTATATAAATCATGAAGGTAGATATCCTTTTGGGTTTGCAGTGGGGTGACGAAGGTAAGGGTAAAGTCGTTGACGTGTTGACACCTCGTTATGATGTTGTGGCACGCTTTCAAGGAGGCCCTAATGCCGGACATACCCTCGAGTTTGAAGGTAATAAATATGTTTTGCGCTCTATACCTTCGGGTATTTTTCAAGGAGGCAAAGTGAATATCATAGGTAATGGTGTTGTTCTTGATCCTGTATTGTTTAGAGAAGAAGCCGAGCAGTTGGCTGCCAGTGGTCACGATTTGACACAACGTTTGTGCATCTCTAAGAAAGCACATCTCATTTTGCCTACTCACCGCATGCTCGATGCAGCCTATGAGGCGGCCAAAGGTGCAGGTAAGATAGGTACAACAGGAAAAGGTATCGGCCCTACTTATACCGACAAAATAAGTCGTAACGGATTGCGTGTGGGCGATATATTCCTCGATTTTGAAAACAGATACAACACACTCAAAGCCCGCCATGAGGCTATTTTGGCATCGCTCAATTACGAGTATGATATTACCGAGTTGGAGCAACGCTGGATGGAGGCTATCGAGTACTTGAAGAAATTCCCCATTATAGATAGTGAGCACGTTATCAATAACCACCTACGCGATGGTAAGAGTGTACTTGCAGAGGGCGCTCAAGGTACTATGCTCGATGTTGACTTTGGCTCATATCCTTTTGTAACATCTTCAAACACAGTGTGTGCCGGTGCTTGTACCGGATTGGGTATTGCTCCCAACCGCATAGGCGAGGTATTTGGTATTTTCAAAGCCTATTGTACTCGTGTAGGTAGCGGTCCTTTCCCCACCGAGTTGTTTGATGCCGATGGCGAGAAGATGTGTGAAATAGGTCACGAGTTTGGTGCAGTTACCGGCCGTCGTCGTCGTTGCGGATGGATAGACCTTGTAGCATTGCGCTATGCCATTATGGTTGACGGTGTGACCAAGCTTATTATGATGAAGAGCGATGTACTCGATACCTTTGCCACTATCAAGGCTTGTGTAGCTTATCGTGTCAATGGCGTAGAAACAACCGAGTTGCCTTATTCGATCGAAAGTGGTATTGAGCCCGTATATGTTGAGTTGCCCGGTTGGCAGCAAGATATGACCGCCGTTAAGAGCGAGGAGGAATTCCCCCAAGCCTTCAATGACTATATTGCATTCCTTGAGCGCGAGTTGGGTGTACCCATTGCTATCGTGTCGGTAGGTCCTGACCGCGAGCAAACAATTGAGAGAAATATTTAATCAAACCTTAAAAATACTTTATAAACACTAAGTTATGGCAATAGTAAAACCTTTCAAGGGGTTACGTCCCCCTAAACAATTGATTGAAGTAGTAGCATCACGTCCTTATGACGTACTCAGTTCAGAAGAAGCTCGTCGTGAAGCCGAAGGCAACGAAAAGTCGCTCTATCACATTATCAAACCCGAGATCGACTTTGCTCCCGGTACAGATGAGCATGCTCCTGAGGTATATGAAAAAGCAGTAGAAAACTTCCACGCTTTCCAAGAAAAAGGATGGCTCGTACAAGACGAGAAAGAAAACTACTATGTATATGCTCAAACTATGAACGGCCGTACTCAATATGGTCTTGTAGTGGCAGCTAACGTAGAAGACTATTTGAGCGGTGTTATCAAAAAACATGAGCTCACTCGTCGTGACAAAGAGGAAGACCGTATGAAACACGTTCGCAACAGCAACGCCAACATCGAGCCTGTATTCTTCTCTTATCCCGATAACGAAGAACTTGACGGTATCGTAGCACGCGTAGCTCGTGAGAAAGCTCCCGAGTATGACTTTGTTGCTCCCGACGGTTTCGGCCACCACTTCTGGGTAATTGACAATGAGGAAGATATCAAACGCATTACTGAGTTGTTTGCAGCTATTCCTTATCTTTACATCGCCGATGGTCACCACCGTACAGCTGCTGCTGCACTCGTAGGTGCTGAGAAAGCTAAAAACAACCCCAACCACCGCGGTGATGAGGAGTATAACTACTTCTTGGCTGTATGCTTCCCCGCATCACACCTCAAAATTATCGACTATAACCGCGTAGTAAAAGATCTTAACGGTCTTTCAAGCGAAGAGTTCCTCGCTAAGGTTGCCGAGCATTTCGTAGTAGAGAAGAAAGGTGCTGAGATATATACACCTGCAGCATTGCACAACTTTGCTCTCTATCTCGATGGTACTTGGTATTCGCTCACAGCTCGTGAGGGTACTTACGACGATAACGATCCCATTGGTGTTCTCGACGTAACAATCTCTTCTAACTATATCTTGCGCGATATTCTCGGTATCCACGACTTGCGTAGCGACAAACGTATCGACTTCGTAGGTGGTATTCGTGGTCTTGGTGAGTTGTCAGATCGCGTTGATAGCGGCGAGATGCGTGTAGCTCTTGCTCTCTATCCCGTTTCTATGCAACAACTCATCGACATTGCCGATACTGGCAACATTATGCCTCCCAAAACAACTTGGTTTGAGCCTAAGTTGCGTTCGGGTTTGGTTATCCACAAACTCGATGATTAATCATCTCGTTAGATAGATAACTTTGTATGAATGATAAGGCAGACTTTCTCTAAAAGGGGGAGTCTGCCCGTTTTTAAAAAAGCAGCATACCCCTCATTAATAGCTGCCACACGAAAAAGTGCTATACAAATGCACACAAAGGACGAACTGAAACTAATAGAAGCTTGCAAACACAATGATCGTACGGCGCAGAAGGTGTTGTACAATCGTTTTGCTCCCTATATGATGGCTACAGCTTTGCGATATACCGGTGATAATGACACCGCCGAGGATATCGTACAGGAGGCTTTTATCAAGATTTTTGGTTCGTTACATCAGTATGCTGCGCAGGGTACTCTTGCGGGCTGGGTGCATCGTATCACAGTCAATGTAGCATTGGAGTATCTTCGTAGCAATAATATACTGATGAATAGTATTGACACCGAAGAAGTTATGCAACTGCCGGCACTTGATGATTCGGTAATTGAGAAGATGTCGGCCGATGAGTTACTTGCAGTAATAGCATCTTTGCCGGTGGGTTTTCGCACCGTATTCAATATGTATGCTGTTGAGGGCTATTCGCACAAGGAGATTTCTCAGATATTGGGAATACAGGAATCTACTTCGCGATCGCAGTACTTACGAGCCAAAGCGTATATTCAGAGAAAATTGGAAGAACTTAAGTAAAGGTACATCATATGGACGATAAGGAGTTGATAAAACTTATTCGAGATAAGTTGTTGCGTCATAGGGTAGCTGTGTCGGACGATTTGTGGAGTAGGGTTTCGGATGCTTTGCCTTCGCCTGTTGTGTGGTATAAGCGTAAGCGATTGTATGCAGCCGTTGCGGCAGTCGCTGTGCTCATTATTGCATCGGTATGGCTATGGGATGATTGCAGAGATGTTGCAGAACAGCCTCATAGCACCTTGCTTGTCTGTAATGAAGATAGTATCTGTTGTTGTCAAGATTCAGTAATTCAATCTGTTACAGCAGTTGCAAGTAATGATGTAAAGTGCGTTCCAAGCTCCGATGTTGAATCTTTGGCTTTTGCTGAGACGAGCCATACATCGCACGAACCTCAAGTATGTAAAGAAAAACCGTTGGAGACTGTTGATAGGGTAGTCTGTGTGGTAAAAGAGGAGTGTTCCCATGAAATTGTTGAACCTTCACCGGCTCTCAATATCGATACGCCTCTCATAGCCTATTGCCATGACGATGCTATATACTATGATGATGAAGCTTTGCGCTCGTTGGGGATTAAAGCGAAAGAAAAATGCAAAGCAACCCAATTCTTTGCATTCGATGCCTCTACAGCCGGCGGACGTACGGTTGTTACCCCTCTCTCTTTTAGAAGTCTTGATGCCGAGTTGACATTTGCTCACAAGATGCCCCTTGTCGTCAGAGCGTTGTTTGAGAAACGTTTTGGTCGTTGGGGTGTCGGTGTTGGTTTGTCATACACCTATATGGTTGCCGACTATGAGATGACCAATAATATGCGCTTGGGCAAGCAAGAGTTACATTATGTTGGTATTCCGTTATATGCCAGTTTTGAGTTTGCCCGGTTGGGCGATTTCTCCTTTTATGGAGCGCTGGGAGGACAGATGGACATCAATACCGCAGGCATCCTATTTGAGGATCCTTCGAGTTATGCTTATAAATGTATCGAAGAGAAGCACTTTAGAGACAAAGTGTTACAATTCTCGGCGCAAGCTCGCATCGGTGCGGCATATGAAGTGGTAGAACATATCGATATTTTTATAGAGCCGGTTTTGGGGTATTATTTCGACACACCATCGCATGTGCATAGCTTGTGGAGCGACTCGCCATTGACGGTCAATGTGGCACTTGGTGTGCGTGCATGGTTTTGATGAGTGTTAAATGATGTAAAAAACAAAGCGTTCGTGCAACATTTTCATCCCTTTTTACATCATCTATTTGAGAAGTATAAGTAAAGTTTCTTTATGTTATATTAGAGATTAAGAGAATATTTCAGTAACAACGAAAAAACCTTTTATTATTGATGTTTCTAACAGAAAGAGTGGTGTTCGTGAGAATACCACTCTTTACGTATATAATTATGTAGGTTTTAGGGTTCGGTAGCAGCTTTTTTTAAAATCGGTTATCAGAATAGTATAGACGTTGTAATACCTGCAGTAAGGTTGTGCATCATATAATGATGGCGGCCGGTGCGATATATACCATATTCGGGCGATGCTGTGTGAGTGGCAGTGAATGTATGGCCTCCATAGTCGCAGAAAATATTTGCTCCGAAGTGCCGTTGGGCAAGGAATGAGAATGATATGCCCAATTCGTAGTAGAAACCGGCAGCATCGGCCTTCATAACGTTGGGAATGATGTTGCTGTTGGCCATAAAATTACAGCCGGCAAGTGCTTTGCCCGACATACGGAAACGTGAGTTCTCGCCTAAAGGTAGTGAACCATATGCGCCCACTGCAACCGTTGCAGCATCTATTGAGAGTGGCTCTTCGGGGCGACTTTCGAGTATGGTAGGCAGAGTGGCCACAGCAGCAGAACCACCTATACCCCAATTGCTATTGATGTACCAGGCGCCTTCCAATCCCATACGGCTGCCTGTAACCGAAATGAGACGCTGACCGTTGCCCAATTCTATCGCTTGCAGTGGAAATTGCAATCCCATCGTGATACCCAATTGAGAGGGCCGTTCGGGAATACTAAAGTCGGGTGTGGCAAAGTCATATAAACCTTTCTCTTTGAAAATGAGGTCGGCAAAAAAGTAACCCAATTCGGTCGATAAAATACCTATACCGGCGCCGGCCAACACGTCCGATATCCAGTGACGGTTGTTGAGTATGCGCGAAACTCCTACAAAGGTTGCTACAGTATAACCTCCGACACTGATCCAGGGACTTAACTCGCCATACTCTTTGTGTAGGATGTGTGCGGCTGTGAAGGCTGTGGCTGTGTGGCCTGAGGGGAATGAATTGTAGGTGGAACCATCGGGGCGAAGTGTGCCTACAGAATATTTTAATCCGTTAGTAACGGCTGCCATAATCGCTACCGAGAAAGCATCCGAAACAATCATACGTCCCCAAGAGCTTCTGCTCTGTACTCCGCAAGCTTTCATAATGATAGCTACTACGCCCGGTGCGTATTGTAGGTAATCATCGATCGGGCAATGGTAGGTGGGAGCGTAGGCATTGCGCAGATCGTAAAATTTATTGGCAACGTATTGTTGCGACAGTACACCGGTGATGACCAGTGGTACACCCACATATGTCATTTGTACATATTTGTTGCGGTAAAACTCTTCGCCTTTCGATAGTACAAATATTGTAGGGGTATCGCCCAATTGTTCTATAGCCTCTTGCGGTATATATATTGTATCGCAGTCCGGTGTATTGATAGCTGAGTATGATGTGCTATCAACCGCTACCGGTGGAAGTTGTTGTTGAGAGTAGGCTGTTGTACTTATTGTTGCGATTATTGTTACAAAAAGCAGGAGAAGTTTTTTCATATAAGCTATTTTATAATGTAATGAATGAGGCAAAGGTACAATAATTCGCAGAGAAAGTAGTCATAGAAATCTCTATTTAACATACTACGAGGGCGATATATCGTTGTGACATATCGCCCTCGTATATAGGAGTACTATGCTTACAGATTGTTGCGATTGAGGTTTGAGAGAGCAAGGTAGTATTGGTATTCGAGCAAGAGTCTGTTCTCTTCGGCTTCATTGAGTTGAGCAATGTCGCTCATATATTCCAATAGAGATATTTGACCTGCTTCGAGGGCCTTGAGAAGCAATTCTCGGTTGTTTTGCTCGGTAAGCAATGTGTAGTCTTCAAGAGCCTCATTCAACGATGTTGCTTCGTTGTATAGTTGCGAAACCTCGGCAGTGAGCTCGGCGTTGGCAGCATCGCTTTGCAACGACAGTGATAGAGCCCGGGCTTGAGCCGTTTTCACCTCGTTGCTTGTCTTGAATAGGGGTAATGAAATACCAACAGCCAATCCGTAGAACATATCGCCTACTTCATAAGCTTGTTTGTACCCAACTTCAAATTTGGGTATCCATCCCTCTTTCGATACAGCACTAAATGATTCGGCCACTTGTTGTTGTTTGCGTATCATATTGATAGAGGCATCGGCCTCTTTCCACTGAGCAGTCACCTCATCGAGCGATGTAGGCATCTCCATCATAGGATATTGCGCAAGTGTTGTTGCATTGATGGGAAGTGCTATACCGCCGTTGCAAGCTACGAGGTCGGCTATGGCCGCATTACGTTCGTTAATGAGCATTTTCAATTGGCTCGATTGGCTCAGACGGTTTATCTCAACCTTGTTTACCTCCAAACGATCGGCATCACCGGCTTCCAAACGAGTCTTATACATCTCGGTGAGTTTGCGGGCTATAGCTTCTCGCTCGGCAACCAACTCTATTTGTTTGTTGAGGTACACGATTTTGATGTAAAGGTTGCGAGCATCGAGTAATACACTTTGGCGAACGTAGTTTATTTGTGATGTGCCAAATGCATTCTGAGCGTTGATGAGTTTGCGGCGTTGACCATATACGGTGGGAAAGTCGAACCCTTGCATAATAGAAAAGCCGTACTTGTTACCACCGGGGACTTGCTTTTCGGCCCATAGATATTCAAACTCAAAAGAGGTATTTTCCAAGCAGTTCTCGGCCGAAAGTTCGGTTTGAGCTGCCGATACATCTTGTTGTGTAGCCTTAATGCTGTTGTTGTTTGAGGCGACACTTTGCAAGATGCTCTCGATGGGCGATTGTGCAACAGCACTCATCGCTACGAGACTTGCTATAAGGATGATATATCGTTTCATACTTTTTCGTTTTTACGGTTCATTAAGATATAAACAACGGGGATGACAAAAGCGTTGAGCAGTGTAGAACTGAGCAAACCTCCCAAGATGACTTGTGCCATAGGACTTTGTATCTCGTTACCCGGAGCAGTACCATTGATGGCAAGAGGTATAAGGGCGAGAGCCGATGTGAGAGCTGTCATCAAGATAGGGTTGAGACGGTCGAGTGAGCCTTTCAACACCGCTTCGTTGAGTGGTGCGCCCTCTGCTCGTAGGTGGTTGTAACGCTCTATGAGCAACATACCATTGCGTGTGGCAATACCAAAGAGCGATATGAAACCGATAATGGCAGGGATGCTTACCTCGCCCGATGTAAAGCGGAGTACAAAGATACCACCAATGAGAGCCAATGGCAGGTTGATGAGAATTACCGCCGACTGACCGGCACTCTTGAATTGCTGAACGAGCAACAAGAAGATGATGAGGATAGAGGCCATAGAAGCGAGCATCAGTGTGCGAGAAGCCTCTTTTTCGCTTTCAAATTGTCCACCGTATTCAATGTAATAGCCTTCGGGCATCTTTATGTTTTCATCTACGAGCGCACGTATGTCATCTACCACGCTGCGCATATCGCGGTCGGCAACGTTGGCCGAGATAACGATTTTACGTTTTACGTTCTCGCGGTTGATGGTGTTGGGACCCATAGCCGAGCGTACCTCTGCAACTTGAATAAGAGGAATTTTACCCTCCGGAGTATCAATCATCAACTCCTTGAGTTGCTCGGCAGTATCACGATTTTCGTCTTTCATTTTTACGGTAAGGTCGAATGTACGGTTACCATCGTATATTTGCGATACAACTTCACCGGCCATTGCCACGTTGATAAACTCAATAAACTCGGGCATAGTGATACCATAACGAGCCAACAAGTCGCGGCGAGGAACAATGTGAAGTTGAGGACGTTCTATTTGTTGCTCTACGTTGAGATCGACAACACCTTCTACTCCCGATGCAAGTTCTTGTATCTTCAAACCGTAGTCATACATTCGCTTGAGGTCTTCGCCGAAAAGTTTGATGGCAATTTGCGATTTTGTACCCGACAGCATCGCATCGATGCGGTGTGAAATGGGTTGACCAATCTCTAAGCTAACACCCGAAAGAGTGCTCAATTTTTCGCGAATTTCGGCTTTAACCTCGCTCGCCGAGCGTTTGTCGAGTTTGAAGGGTGCTTCAATTTCACAAGCATTTACACCAAAGGCGTGTTCGTCCAACTCGGCACGTCCGGTTTTGCGGGCAACGGTTTGTATTTCGGGAACTTCCAACAGTAGTCTCTCTATTTGTTGTCCTATGCGGTCGGACTCTTCGAGCGACACTCCGGGTAGTGTCGCGGCATTGATGGTAAATGAGCCTTCGTTGAAGGGAGGCAAGAAGCTGCGACCTAATGTAAAGAATGTAGCCAATGCTGCGATAAAAATAGTGATAGCTCCTGTTATCACGCCACGTTTGTGTGCAATGGCCCACGAGAGAGCTTTGTTGTAAACGCCTTGCAACTTGCGCGATACCCACGGCTCTTTGTTTTCTTTGAGTGCTTTTTCGCCGTTGAGTAGGTAGCTACAGAGTACGGGGGTGAGTGTAAGTGCTACTACGGTAGATGCTACAAGTGCCACGAGGAATGCAATACCCAATGGGCGCAACATACGGCCTTCCATACCCGAGAGGAAGAACAAGGGCATAAAGCTCACCATAATGATGAGTGTCGAGTTGAGGATAGGCATACGCACTTCTTTCGATGCTTCAAACACGACTTCGCGGGTTGAACGACGTTGTTCTACGGGTAACAATCGATTGGCACGAAGTCGTTTATATACATTTTCAACATCGACAATGGCATCATCGACAAGCGAACCGATGGCAATAGCAAGACCACCTAAGCTCATTGTGTTGATGGTGAGGCCTAATGCGTTGAGGGTGAGTAATGAAACAATAGCCGACAAAGGTATGGCAGTGAGCGAGATAATCGTTGTGCGGGTATTCATGAGGAAGAAGAAGAGCACAATGATAACAAAAATAGCACCTTCGATGAGCGCACTCTGTACGTTGTTGATAGAGTTGTTGATGAAGTGCGATTGCTTGAAAATATTGGTAGAAACCTTGATGTCGGCAGGTAAGTTCTTTTGCAAGTCGGCCAGGGCAGTCTCTATATTCTCAGTAAGTTCTATAGTACCTGTGTTGGGTTGTTTTTTAACAGTAATAAGCACAGCCGGTTGTGCCTCAACCGATGCCATACCCAACTTGGGCGATTTGTTGGCAACTATTACATCGGCAACGTCAGAGAGAACAACGGGTTTGCCATTGATGCGTTTAACAACGGCAAGACCTATCTCTTCGGTATTGGTTGTGGTGATGTCGCCACGCACGATATACTCGTTGCCATACTCATATATGATACCACCGTTGGCATTGCTGTTCATATTGCGCGAGGCTGCCAAAATCTCGTCCATTGTTACACCGTAGTGTTTCATACGGGCGGGATCTGCAGCAATACGATACTCTTTTATCTCGCCACCAATGACGGTAGCTTGTGCAACACCGCTAATTGATAAAAGACGAGGACGGATTGTCCAATCGGCGATGGTGCGGATGTCTTGCAATGATGTAGAGTCGGCCGTAAGACCAATAATCATCATCTCACCGAGGATAGACGATTGAGGAGCCATAGTAGGCGTACCAACTCCTTCGGGAAGCATCTCTCCGAGTTGAATCAATCGCTCCGATGTGATTTGACGTGCAAGGTAAAGGTCAGTACCCCAATCAAATTCCACCCATACGACCGAGAAACCGGTAGTAGATGAAGAGCGTACGCGGCGCACACCGGTAGCACCATTTACACTTGTTTCGATGGGGTAAGTTACGAGGCGTTCTACCTCCTCGGGAGCCATACCCGGAGCTTCGGTAAGAACTACAACGGTAGGAGCATTGAGGTCGGGAAATACATCGACCTCCATTTTCGATACACTATATACACCCAATACGAGTATAAGTGCCGATATGACAGCCACCAGCAGGCGGTTGTTCAATGAAAATTCTATAATTTTATTCAGCATATCGCAATGGGTTTTTAGTGGTTATGATTGTGTGCCGAGGGGAGTGCGTTATTAGCACCTGCCAAACGTACGCGGTACACGCCGTTTACAACAATCTTATCGCCGGGATTTACGCCCGATAAGATTTCGATACGGCTACCGTTGCTTGTTCCGGTCTTTACCTCTACTTTCTCAAAGTCGTTTTCGCATAAGCGGCGATATACAAAGAACAGGCCTTGCTCTTCGGTGAGTGATTCCATAGGTACACTGATGACGTTGTTACGAGTATTACCCAAGAGATATACATCGACACTTGAGCCGGGTACGATGGTGGCACGGTTGTCGAAATCGAATGTTACGGGTACAAAATATGATGTTTCGCCGGCATTGCGACCATCCGAGAGCAATTTGCCATTCATATGGGCCAGCTCATATACCTCGTCATCGTAAGAGGTGACAAAGTTGGCCGATGTGATGGTGTGCAACTGGTTGTAGTAGCGTTGAGGTACATCGGCACGAAGTTGCAAACGCTTGTTTTGAGCTATAGTAGCCAAAGGTGCACCTGCCTCAACAAAGTCACCTTCGTTTACCCAAAGACGGGTGATATAACCGGCCTTTGAAGCACGAGCCTCAGAGCCGGCACTCTTGCTGCTGCCCATAGCTTCGTAGGCCAAACGGGCTTGCTCATAGCTTTCGCGAGCAGCTTCAAACTCGCGTTGTGAGATGATATTGTCGCTCACCAACTTTTGAGCACGCTCGTAGGCGGCAAGAGCAGTCTCGTAGCTGATGCGGGCACGTTCGGCAGCATCGCCACTACCAACATTGCGCGAAGATATGGTGAAAAGAGCTGTTCCGGCCGATACTGCCGAGCCATCGGCCCAAGTACGATTGTAATGAACTGTACCCGATTGTGGGGCAACAATCGTCATAACATCGCCGGTAGCGCCTATAACATTACCTGTACATTTTATAACCGAAGTAAAGGGTGCGGGAGTAGCTGTTTCGGTAGTGAGACCTATGGCTTGTGCTTCACCCGGCTTGAGTGAGATACCATTCTCGTGGTTGTGAGTATGACCGTGTGCCGAGTGGTCGTGATCGTGACTGCTATGGTCATGGCTATGATTATGGTCGTGATGATCTTGTTGTTCGGTTGCGTGGTTGTGTCCGTCATGGCTGTGGTCATGATTATGATCATGATTGTGATGGGCGCAGCTTGCCATCAAGTATGCTCCGATAGTGAGCATAATGATAAGTTGTTTTTTCATTGCTGTTATATTTATATGTGAATGAGTGTACGTTCCAAGCCGTATGGCGCAGAGGCGTACAAAGGTTAATTATATTTATTATTAAGTAGCATTCCCCCTTTGTAGCCGGGGTACAAAGAATTATGCCACCGCCGGTGGCCCACGCAAGCCGCACGACAAGCCTATATAGTCTTGGTATGCGTGTGTGATGTAAATAAATGGAAATGAGATGGACAGCTCGATAGGCTCGGGGAGAATTGAGCTGTAGGTGGAAAGAATTGCTATCAGTTGCGGTATAAAACCGGCCTTCGATGCATGACCTATTTGCGAGGCATCTTGTAAGAGGTCGATGTTCATGGCACAATCACCATCGCAATCACTGCTACCATGATTATGTCCGGCGGCATTGTCGTTGCACCAATCAAGAATAAGACATATTCCACCATCTTCGTTGTGATGGTGTGGCACTACCGATGATGCCACTATCATAAGTGTAGCGAACATCAATAAAGCTACCGATAATATCTCTTTCAACTTATACATAAGCTACTTAGCCGCTGCAAATATACAAAAGAGATGCGATAATGACAATTCTTTTATCAATATTTATAAAATTTAGTGAGTAAATTACTTGTATTATAATATTACATTTCCTATTTTTGTAGAGCCTAAAAAATGATTATTATTAACACTAAAATTGAAATACTATGGCACTTAAATTCACTGACGAATTGGCAAAAGAACTTATCGCATCGGGTAAACCCGTAGTAATTGACTTCTGGGCAGAGTGGTGCGGTCCTTGCCGTCAAATAGGTCCTTTTGTTGACGAGCTTGCTGCTCAATACGAAGGTCAAGTAACTATTGGTAAATATAATGTTGACGAGGGTGACGAAATCAGTGGCGAATACGGTATTCGCAACATCCCTACTTTGTTGTTCTTCAAAGATGGTCAATTGGTTGACAAACACGTAGGTTCGGCCAACAAAGCTCAACTCGAAGACAAAGTAAAAGCTTTGCTTTAATACCTTGTTAATTAGAAAATATAAAACGGCTCTTTCCATTATCGGATTGAGCCGTTTTGTTGTATTGTCCCGGTAATCTATTGTACCGCGAACCGGATGAAGTATCTGACATCTTGAACAACGTCAGATACTTCTAAATTATTTATTTAATTAAATTCTCTATTTGAGAGAGATTATATTCCATCATATCGGTGCAAGGCTGGTATTTGTAAGGAACGTATTCAAAAAGTTGTACAAAAGCTTTGCCCGATTGGCGATTGTAAAAGATTTCCAAGCGAATAGCGTTGCCTTTATCGCCACTGCCTTGAGCTATGGTGTTGGGGTTGGCAGCAACTGCCGATTGTAGTTCGGCTTTCATATTTTCGGGATAGTAATGCTCTTTCTTGACGAATCTTTCGCCGCTCTCGCTCTCTTTATATCCGTTTTTGAGTGTAAACACAAGTATCAATCCGGTAATAGCAACGCAAATGCCGGTTACATTGGTCGCTCCTCCAAGAGGTAATAGGGCAAGGGCTACGCCCAGAACGATGAGTGAAATACTTGTGATGATATCTTTGCCTGATTGTACTTTTACGAAATTCTTTTCCATATTTATTATTATTTAGTTGTTCTGATTTTATATTTATATGTGCTTAATGCTCTCATATATTGTTGTATGAGTGCGTAATGTTGCGACACTTTTGTATGCAAAAAATGTCGTAGTAGGATAATATAAAATCAGAAAGCTAAATAATGAGTTTTCCGAGTCGTATAAGACGGTGTGACGGCTCGGAAAGAGCAGCATTGCGTAGTTTTAGGTTGTTGTAAATGTAATATGATATACCACAGTGTATAACCTTACCTGACTTGAGGTATGTTACATTTTGTTTGCCCTCTGTGTCGGCCCTTCGTGTGTTGGTGGGGATGCGTTGCAGTATATCGAGGTGCGATGTCCTCAAATTGCAAAGCTCGGCGAGGGGTGTTGAGTGGTCGGTTGTTTTCAGCACAGCCTCCGATGTAGCCGGCTCTTCGCATCGAGGGTAGCTCGACTCGTGCCGTATGCATCCCAATCCCGCTAATAAGAGAAGGCACAGCGTAACAATGATATTTTTCAACACACTTTTCATATTGCAAAGATAATGCCAAATGACCGCGTAACCTTAATTTAATTGCTCTTTTGTAATTTTTAACAGATGAGTGCTTGTGTATCTACGAAGATTTCGTAGATTTGCGAAAAATTCGTAGATGGTTAATCGTTTTAATGAAGTTGATATGGAAAAACTGACAGCGCAAGAAGAGGAAATAATGTTGATTATATGGAAACAAAAGGGTGGATGCATCAAAACATTTGTCGAGCAGTTACCTGTACCACAACCTCCCTATACAACTGTAGCTTCGATTGTGAAGAACTTGGAGCGCAAGGCGTATGTAAAGGCTGAGCGTTATGGTAACACCTTCTATTACACACCTGCTATTGACGAAGATGAGTACAAGCGCTCGTTTATGTCGCGAATGGTGCGCAACTATTTTGCCAACTCTTATCGTGATATGGTTGCTTTCTTTGTCAAGGAGGAGCATCTTAGTCAAGAAGAATTGGACGAGATTGTACAAATAATAGAGAGAGGCAAACCTCGTAAATAATGCGTACCTATGGACTCTATTACCTATATATTACTTAGTCAGCTGGGTATAGCAGTATTGTATCTCTTGTATAAACTGTTGTTGTCGGGCGATACATTTTTGCGAGCGCATCGCATCATTTTATTGGGCGGTGTACTCTTTGCCTACCTCTATCCGTTGGCCTATTCGCCGAACTTACACGCTCATATCAATACCCTATCGGGGCGTTATAATGTAGAATTGCCGGCTATTGAGGTGTCGGCTGATGTGCTATCGAGTAGCTTTACACTCTTCGAAATATATCTATGCGGTGTGGCTGTGGGATTGCTCCTGTTCCTTGTTCGACTGCTCTCTATCATATATCTGCGCATGCGCAGTACCGGCCTTTATGTAGAGGGGGTGAAGGTTTACGATCCTGCCATCGATGTAATGCCATTCTCTTTCGGATCGGCCATATTTGTCAATGTGAAGAAATACGAAGCGGCTATGTTGCGCGATATATTGCTACACGAGTGTGCCCATGTGAGCCGATTGCACACCGTAGATTTGGTATTGGGTGAGTTGGTCGTTATATTGGGTTGGTTCAATCCACTGGCTTGGTTGTTGAGGCGTGAAATACGTCTTGTCTTGGAATTTCTTGCCGATGCTCGGGCTGTAGTGCGCACCGCCTCGGCAAAAGATTATCAGTATCATCTGTTGCATGCCGCTCAACAATCCTCTCGATTTTTTCAGTGGGGAGCTTATTTTAATGATAAAATGTTGTCGCAACGCATACGCAAGCTCAATCAGCGCGATAGCCATTTGGCTCGCAGGTGTTGCTACTTGATTTTGTTGCCGGCTTCACTCTTTATGCTGTGTGTAGCCTATGCACGACCTGTTACAACAACACAACCCCTTGCGGCGGTCTCGGAGAATAGTGTCGATAAAGCTCTACCGCAATTTCTGCACTCCGATGCTGATTTGATGAATTTTATCGTTCAAAATCTTGTCTATCCGGAGCAAGCTCTCAAAGACAAGGTCGAGGGGCGAGTTATTGTGCAGTTTGTGATAGATATCGATGGTAATGTCCAATCGCCCACAATATTGCGCGGACTTACCCCCGAGTGCGATGCCGAGGTGTTGCGCGTAGTGGGTCTTATGCCTCGCTGGATACCCGCACAGCAGGATGGGGTAGCCGTTGAGAGTAATTTCGTTTTGCCCATTATGTTCAAAATCAACGAATAGAGAAAATACAATTTTAAAATAACCCCGAGGTGTTTTTACTGCAGGAAAATGCCTTTATTGTCTAATTCTAAAATTCATGAAGTATGAAAAGAAATGTTTTAATGTTGCTCATTTGTTTTGTAATGAGTATGGCTATGAATGTAGTAGCGCAAGAGCGCGAGCAGTTGCCTCAATTTCCCGGTGGTGATGCCGAATTGATGAGTTTTGTAGCTCAAAACCTTGTCTATCCCGAGCAAGCTGTCAAAGATAAAGTTCAAGGTAGAGTGATTGTAGAAATGGTCATAGAGAAAACCGGCGAGGTTGCAGATGCCAAGATATTGCGTAGCGTGTCGCCTGAATGTGATGCCGAGGTATTGCGCATTGTGAACCTGATGCCTAAATGGACTCCCGGCTACAAAGATGGAGAGCCTGTGCGAACAACTTTTGTTTTACCGGTGGTTTTTAAGCTATAACTCCCCATCATAAGAAACGCCCCCATCTTCATAACAAAGGTGGGGGCGTTGTCTATATAACCGATTACTTATCGAGTCAACAAGAATTTTTCGCCATTGATGATGTAGATGCCTTGGGGAAGGTTTTTCACCTCATCGCGGTTGGTGGTGTGGAGTACAAGAATACCTTGTGTGTTGTACACAGTAAATTCTGAAGTCTCATCGCCAAATACTTTGTCTATAGCAGCTTGACCTACATAGTAGCTTGCCATAACGTCTTGACTGTGGTCGAGACCATCGGCTGTAGCAAGGTTGTGAAGTGATACTTGGATAAAGTAGTCGCCCGACAATACTTCGTTAGGAACGGGTACATAAAGGATGGCTGCACCTTCAAATTCGGGATCGGCTTCTTTGGTAATGAGGCTGTTCTCTACAACAACCTCGTTGGTCAAGTTCTCTTTCTCCAAGCCGTATTGGAACAATACGCCATCGTAGCTCAACTTGTTTTCGTCAGTAATCCATATTTCAATTTGAGCAACACCATCAAGACTTGTATTGGGTGCGGGAGCAAACTCACAAAGTACGTCGGCTGTAACAACCAATAGCTCATCGTAAGTGAATGAGAAACTACCGATAGCACCATCTTGGTCAGAGTATGCATATTGACCTGTTGTATCTACTACTTTGTCGATTGAGATGGTGACATTGTTGTAATTATTGCCCGAAGCAACCATCTTCTCGGGAGTACGTGTCTTGCCTGTGAGGTCGATAGTGATAGTATTACCCTCAACAATGGGAGTCAAAGTCTCGGTGTAGTAGTCTCCTTCTACATCGGTAGAGCCGAATGAGAGTGATGCCAATGCCGATTCTACCTCACCATCGAATGTGAGTTTTACAATACCGGTGGGATCGTTTTCCATATAATATGACTTGAATACACCCGATGTATTCTCTGTGCTAATGAGTTTTATAGGCATTGAGCCAATGATGTATTCTATTTCTACAGTACCGTCTGTACCATACTTTTGCGAAGCATTATCGGCAGCTGCAACATTAAACAAACGAACAATAAACTTGTCGCCACCGGCCAATGTACCATCGGTGAGCCAGTTCATAAGTATCTCTTTGATTTCCATTGAGTAGATATTGGTTTGGCCGTTAACGGCAACCGAGGCCTCTTTTTCGCCTGCAATAACGCGAGCTTGGCCATCCATTTGTACGGCACGATTGAATTGTACCGATATCAAGCCGCCGCCCGATACACTGAATATACTGCCCTCTTCGGGTGTACATTTCGCTATTTGAATGCCTTCGCCACTATCCATTGATAAGCGGAAGGTGCAAGCGTTCATCGAGAAGTCGAGGTAGAAATAGTAAGTAGTACCTTCGGTAACGTCAAAATGGTATTGTTTGTCTCCAAAGTAGTTGTCATAGTTTACCTCAATGTGGTTGCCTGGGGCCTCCATATCGTTGAGCTTTTCTTTGTAAGGCTCAAGTACAGTAGAGTTGGTACCTGTGGCAATGATTGTACCGCTTGTGGGTGCTACGAATGTGCCAATGTATTCGTTGAAGT
>JAFZDG010000045.1 GCA_017561285.1 Bacteroidaceae bacterium | reverse complement strand
TGTAGCCTCTTCGTTTTTGTAGTAACCTTGCATTACGTGCTCGCCGCGAACGCATATTTCGCCCACTTCGCTATTCGGATCGTTTTTCTCGATTTTGGTCTCTACATAGCCAAAGAGCGTGCGTCCTGATGATCCGGCTTGAAATTCGCGATGGGGGGTATAGCTTATAAGCGGGGCGCATTCTGTCATACCGTATCCGACTGTAAAGGGGAACTTGATTTTTTTTAAGAAAGCCTCTACCTCACCATTCAGAGGTGCTCCACCAACAATCACCTCTTCAAACTCGCCACCAAAGGCCTCAACGAGTTGTTTGCGTATCTTGGCATATATTTGGTCGTTGATGAGAGGTATATTCAAGGCAAAGCGCATTGAGCCTTTGCTGATGAGGGGTTGTATTTGTTTGCGATATATTTTTTCGAGAATAAGCGGTACACATATAATAAGATTGGGCCTTATTTCTGAAAGGGCTTTGAGCAATATCTTGGGTGAGGGTGTACGACCTAACAAGGTAATATGTGAGCCGGCAGCCAATGGAGTGAGGAAGTCGAAAGCACATCCATAGGCATGGGCCAAAGGAAGGAATGAAAGGGCGCGACTGCCTCGATAGTGCAAGTGTGAGCGCAAACCGAAGAGTATGTTGCCGGCGAGGTTGTTACCTGATAGCATTACGCCTTTGCTGAAACCGGTTGTTCCCGATGTATAGTTGATAAGAGCAAGCTCTTCGTTGCCGTTGGGTGCATATACTATATCGTTGCGGGTAAATCCGTTGGGATATTGACGTGCATATAATTCTTCTACCGATGCAAGTTTCTCGCTGATATGTTCATTCTCTTGTTCGGCCAATATCTTGAAGTTGTCAATAGAGATTGCTGCACGAACATTGGGAAGACGCTCCAACTCAAGATGCTCCCAGATGTTGTTACTTGAGAAACATAATTGAGAGTCGGAGTGGTTGAGAATATGATGCATATCGTGAGGGTTAAACTCCTGCAAGATGGGAACAAGTATCGCTCCGTAGGTAATAACACCTATAAATACAGTACACCATTGAGGGGTGTTTTTTCCAACCAGGGCTATTTTGTCGCCATGCTTAATACCACATTCTTTTAGAAAAATGTGTAATTTGGCGATTTCTATAGATAGGTCTTGATAAGTTAATGTGTGTTTGTTGCTATAATCAGTCAATGCGGGAAGCTCCCAATTTTCACGAAAACTATCTTGGTAAATCTGAATTAGACGTTGTTCTATCATATAAGTTGATGTTTGTAACGTTGGTATTTACAATGATTGTGCCGCAAATGTATATCTTTACTTTGTGAAATAGAGATTTTTTTGAGGTAAAATTGGTCGTTTTATGCCTATTTTGGCACAAAATGTCTAACTTTGGGCAAAATTTTACGAGATTTATGATTGATACCACTATATTTCAAGATAAGACAGCTGTGTTTTACACGCTTGGGTGTAAGTTGAACTTTGCTGAGACATCTACATTGGGACAAATTCTTGCCGAACAGGGTTTTAGGAAGGCTCGTGCCGGAGAAAATGCCCATTTGTGTGTAATTAATACTTGTTCGGTTACGGAGCTTGCCGATAAGAAGTGCCGTCAGGCTATAAGGCGCATAGCACGTAAGCATCCCGATGCTTTTATGGTCGTAACCGGCTGTTATGCACAGCTTAAGCCTCAAGATATTGCCGATATGCCTGAGGTGGATCTTGTTTTGGGTGCCGAACAGAAATTGGATATATTGAAGTATCTGCCCTCTCTTGAGAAGCGCAATCGAGGCGAGGTCGTTGTTACTCCGCACCGCGATATTCGTCTTTTTGGAGCCTCTTGTTCGCGAGGTGATCGTACTCGTTATTTCCTCAAGGTGCAAGATGGTTGCGATTATTATTGTACCTATTGTACTATCCCGTTGGCTCGAGGTCGCAGTCGTAGTGGCACTGTTGCTCAGATGGTGGAGCAAGCTCGTGAAGTGGCGGCTGCCGGTGGAAAAGAGATTGTCATTACCGGTGTGAATATTGGTGACTTCGGAAAGCGTAGCGATGAGAATTTCTACGATCTTATACGTGCTCTCGATGAGGTTGAGGGTATTGAACGCTATCGCATATCGTCTATAGAGCCCGACTTGCTTACCGATGAGATGATTGATTTTGTGGCGCAGTCAAAGCGTTTCTGTCCGCATTTTCATATCCCTTTGCAATCGGGTAGCGATGCTGTATTGGAGTTGATGCATCGTCATTATGATACCGCATTGTTTGCTCACAAGGTGGAGAAGATAAAGAGTGTTATGCCTCACGCTTTTATTGGTGTAGATGTTATAGCCGGTATGCGTGGTGAGACGGCGGAGCTGTTTGATGAGAGTTATCGTTTTATCGCATCGCTCGATGTGTCGCAACTACACGTATTTACATACTCCGAGCGTCCCAATACCCGGGCTTTGAATATTGAGCCGGTCGTTGATATACCCGAACGTCATACTCGTTGCAATAAACTTATTGAGCTATCAGATGCCAAATTGAAAGAGTTCTATAAGGCTTATCAAGGCTGTGTGCGTACAGTGCTTTTTGAGCAACCTGCCAAAGGTGCGCCTATGCATGGTTTTACCGATAACTATGTGCGTGTGGAGATGCCATATAATAAGGAACTTGTAAATAAGGTGTGTCGAGTGCGATTGGGCGATTTTAATGAGGCCGGCGATGCTTTGATGGCTCATATTGATGTTGAATAGATTGTATGAATAGAACCGCACAGAACATACTATACTTCCCTGTATATGCCATATTGCGCATACTATCTCTACTGCCTTTGCCAATATTGCATGGGGTAGCACGAGTACTATATTTTATAGCTTATTATATTGTAGGCTATAGGCGCAAGGTTACACGCGATAATATGGCCAAGGCCTTTCCCGAAAAGAGCGAGGCCGAATTGTTGTCTCTTGAAAAGAAGTTTTATAAATACTTTACCGACTATATTGTTGAAACAATAAAATTGCTGCATATAAGCGATGCCGAGATGCGTCGCCGTATGGAGTTTGTCAATGTAGAATTAATCAATCAATACACTCAGCAAGGCCGTTCGGTTATGTTGCTGTTGGGACATTATGGTAACTGGGAGTGGGTAACATCTATCAAGCTATGGTGTGAAAAGGTCGATGAGCTGGTTATCGGGCAAATATACTCACCCTTGCATAATAGTTGGTTTGATCGATTTTTCTTACGCCTGCGCAGCCGATTTGGAACAGTGGGCATACCCTACAATAGTACGCTTCGCGAATTGGTGCGCTACCAGCGTCAAGGTATTGCAACGCTTATCGGTTTTATCTCCGATCAAAGCCCTTCGTGGAATAGTATTCATCACTATACCTCGTTTATGGGACGTGATACGGCGGTGATAACCGGATTTGAGACAATTGCCAAGAAGTTGGATATGGCTGTGGTTTATCTCGATGTGGAGTTGATAAAACGAGGCTATTATAAAGCCACTTTCAGGCTCATAGAAGATAAACCTGCGCAGTGTGCCGACTTTGATATAACCGATCGTTACATCGTCGCATTGGAGAAAACCATTCATCGCAATCCGCACGCATGGTTGTGGACTCACCGTCGTTGGAAATACCAACGCCCCCAAAATAGTGAAAAATGAAACCTATAGCAGTAGTAATTCTCAATTGGAATGGAGCCGGATTGCTCCAAGAGTATCTTCCCTCGGTATGTCAATATACCCCGGGAGAGTTGGCCGATGTGATTGTAGCCGATAATGGTTCCACAGACTCATCGGTCGAGGTGCTGAAGAAGGAGTTTCCCGAGGTACATACAATATTGTTCCCCGAGAATTATGGCTTTGCCGAGGGGTATAACCGAGCCATTGCACAATTGGCTCATTACCGATATGTGGTATTGCTCAACAGCGATGTGGCTGTAACAGAAGGATGGTTGCAACCCTTGTATGAATATGCCGAGAGTCATAGTGATGTGGCTGCTATGCAGCCCAAGATACGAGCCTATCGCCAGCCCGATAGCTTTGAGTATGCAGGTGCAGCCGGAGGTTATCTCGATTGCAATGGTTTTCCCTATTGTCGTGGTCGCATTTTCGATACCGTAGAGCGTGATAACGGACAGTATGACGATGTGTGTGTAGTGGCGTGGGCTTCGGGTGCGGCTCTCTTTGTCCGTACAGAGTTGTATATCGAGGCCGGTGGGCTTGATGCCGGTTTCTTTGCGCATATGGAG
>JAFZDG010000044.1 GCA_017561285.1 Bacteroidaceae bacterium | reverse complement strand
TTTTGCAGTCAGCATAGTTTTCTTTATACCCATCCTGTTACCCATCGGTATAGGATGGGTATTTAACTATATTTAACAATCGGGGGGGGTGATTTTGTTTGCTATTGTTTAAATTTGCAAAAACAATCTAAATAAAAAATATTTATGAAAAAAACACTACTATTATTGAGTGCCTTTGTTATGTTGTTTGTTGCACGCATATCGGCACAAGAGGTATGGCACATTGTTACCTGCGATGAGCAGTACATACCTGTAAATAAGCTGGCGTATATTGCGCAATCTGATAACTCGGAGTCGTATGTCATAGTAGAAACGGATGGAACAATGACGCAAACAAGAAGCTTTTCGTTCCAATATCTATATTCGGCAGTCGAGAAGGTCGAGTCATCGTCAATCGATCTCTCTGTTTTTCCCAATCCTGTTGTCAGTACCCTCACATTGGGCGGTTTGAAAGATGCCACTGCGGTGTATGTACGCACGCTCGAGGGAGCAACTGTCATCCATACAACCCTCTCGCCCGATAATACCACTCTCAATGTGTCGGGGCTTGCTGCCGGAGTATATCTGTTGCAAGTAAATAATACAACTGTCAAATTCATCAAAAAATAATAGGCTATGAAACGAATTACACTTATACTAAGTCTCATACTGAGCATATTATTTCCCATACAGGCTCAAGACTATATCTATAAAAAAGATGCCGAACCCATAAAGACAACATTCGATAGACTTTATCTAAAAGAAACGGATAACAATTATTACATTACCGAAAATGCCGAATTTGAATTTGATACCATTGCCGGTGTGTTTCGTGTATGTGCTGCGAATGTTTTTTCCGGAGTTCAGGATGAATGGACTCTTACAGTTACTCGTGACGAAGTAGATGAGAACAAGATATGGTTGCAACCAATCATTACTGTTAACGGTCTTGGCGCTGACGATGTAAAGCCCGTATATGCATGGGTAGATACCGTTGCCGGAAATATTCAGTTGCCTTATGGTCAAACTATTTATGGCGGTCCCAATGAGTTTATGAACCTGGTAATTGCCGGTTACGATGGTGAGCCTGTTCTCACCGGTGCTGCTGTTTGCAACTATGTTCTGGACGGCACGTCTGTTTCGTTCACGATTCCCTTCTTGGGTGCCGGTGATACAGTTAATAACGCTTGGTGGTATGGCGCCTATGAGAATATGACAGTTACGTGGACAGATGTACTTATATCTGAGCCTGAATCTGTAATACCTCTTACCGAGATAGATAGTATCTCTAAGGTTGCTCCCGAAATACGTTTGCTTGATTATGAGAAGTCTCAAAATGATTTTTACTTCAATATGTTATTCAATTATAGCCTACTCTCTTACCAACCATATCACGAGATTTACGCAAGTCAAGGTTGGTTTAATGAAACCATAAGTTACAAGGCCTATGATAGCGATAATAATATTGTAAAAGAAGATTTTGTTGAAATATTTCTAATTAATGGTAATTCTGTAGATATATGCATGCATAAACATGATTGGACAGAGGGTGATACTGGTGCACAATATGAATTGGAAGGAATCTTGCCTTGTGATACAGCCTTCCAAGTGGCATTCACTATATCTCCCGAGGCGTTGGTATGGGCAGGCGATACGAATGTTGCATATGAGGGTATTGAAAGTTATATCGATGAGCAAGGCCAACGCCATGGCATCGTTATTGATTATTACAACGAACGCCCGCGTCTGTTATCAACTTCGCCCTTGTCTTTCAATCCTACCAATCCCTATCAGGCCTATTTGCAGTTTAGTGAGAAAATACAAATTATTGCAGATAATCCTTATTCTCAAGAGGTTACATTGTCTGTTTATCGAAAGGATGGTAATTCGGGTAAATACTCGATGATAAATACTACTACAGACTATTATATGTTTCCAGATTTTGCCGAAACGGCAACTATCCAAGTACCGGACTATCAAACACTTCAAGATGGTGATATAGTTACTGTATCGTGGGATAACTGGAGAGTATGCGATTGGGATTTTTGTCGTGCCGAACCGTTCTCTATGGAGAGTGGTATAGATGCCGAAGGCAATCCCTATGGTTTGTGGTGGATGGTAGAGAGCGTTCCATATATTGTTGATCGAGACTGGGGGGCTTTCCCGCAGCAGATATCATACATCTTCAGCACCGAGATTGTTCGCACCGACGATATGGGTGAAATAGGATATTCGCTCATCTATTGCGGGACCGATTATACTATACAAGAAGAGATAGCATCGGGTGTGATTACCAATGCCTATGCCTCGGGTAATGTGCTTACATTGGATTTACCTGACTTGAAGTTCCCGGAGGAAGGCGAATATATGCTGGAAATAACTTTTGCAGATGGTGCTGTAACAGACCTTAATGGTAAGCCAATGCAGGCTGTTACCGATGGCTCGAATTTTGGAGTTTCGGCCCCATCTATAGAATCTCGTCGTAAGACACTCTCATACAATAGAGACGATAGAACAATTAAGGTCAAGTTTGATGTTCCTATTTTCCGCACCGACGATATGCCATCTGTTACATTTGATGTCTTTAACGAAAATCGTGAGATGTATGCTTCGGGTGAATTTATTGCACGAGCCGAAGATAGAACTTTGTACCTTACCCTTCCCGAGAATGTGGTATTGAATGAAAACGAAAAATCGACTATTTTGTTGTATTTTCCCAAAGGTGCAGTAGAGGGTGAATATGGTACCCAAATGTTGCCCGTTGATTGTTTTTGGGACGATAATGGAGATCCTACCGGTTATTATGCCGTAGTAGATATGAGTGCCGATACTCCCGGAACCGAAACTTCTTTCTTCCATGAAGGTGCCTATCTTTTTAATCTTATCACAACCGATTCACAAGAAGCTGGCGTGCCGGTTGATTTCTCACTGATTGCCAATGATGTTGAATTGCGAGGCCTCGGTATCAATTCTGCTACGCAGTGGAGCCTATCGGGCTTCTTGAGCGGATTATATGGAGATATTGCAACGGAAACCCCTTTCCCGGCATACTCTTATTGGAATGATAATGATGAAGAGGAGATTGTAATGCTTGATTATAATGATGCCTATGGAGGTGCCTGTGTAGGTACAATTGATGCATTAGGTGATGGTAGACAGCTTCCCGTATATATTGTTGAGGTAGATAATGGTTCGGTTCGTTTGGTTTGTTCTTTTACGGTCGATGGTGATGAGGCTGTATTTACAGGAGTAGGAAGCCCCTATCTTATTGTTATTGCAGATGATAACTTATATGGATTGTTAGAATTTGAAGAACTCAGCATTACCCCAAGTGGCGAATTTAAAGCCGCTAAAGTTAAAGCGTTTGACAAGCCTATGAAACTTGATGCTACGATAGCACCTCTTGAATTGGGTGCGCTCAAAAAATAGAATTGCGAGCGATAAGAATTTATCAATCTCATAGCAATAAAGTTGCACTTCGGCGCGAGGTGCAACTTTATTTTTTTGTATTTACATTCATACAATCTGTTGTATGCTCTATCGGCTATATGCTTATCTTTCATCTGTTTTTGTTGTGGTTTATTTAAGGTTATAATAGAAAAATGGGTGTTTGGTGTTAAATAATAAAAAATAGGTGGCATTTTGTATTATTGCAAGGTGTATTGTAATATGCTTTTATTATCTTTGCAGAGTGTTTTTCATAGTATTAGATTAAGATTAAGGTTAACGAAGATTGGTTGTCGAGAGGCAATCAATTTTTTTTATGAACCTCTATGATTTATATTCTCTATGGGGGCAAGGTTGTAAAATAGAACAACTGCAAAAATCCCCAAAAACGTGTTTGATTTTAAAAACTTTTTTAAAAGATACCTTGCTCGCTCTGTTCTTTGCTGTTATCCCAAAAATTTTATGTACTTTTGTAGTTTGGAACGAATATGCACTATTCATAACGATATGGAACAACAAAAAAGATTGGCTATTCTGGGTTCAACCGGATCGATAGGTCGCCAGACATTGGAGACTGTCGATTGTTATCCACACCTTTTCGATGTGTATATGATAACGGCCAATAGCCAGGTGGAGCTACTTATAGAGCAAGCCCGCAAGTACCAACCCGAAGTGGTGATAATTGCCAATGAGAGTCATTATACGACATTGCGCGATGCCTTGGCCGACCTTCCCATCAAGGTGTATGCCGGTGCCGATGCCATTGCCGATGCAGTGACACTGCCCGATATTGATATTGTGGTAACTGCTATGGTGGGATATGCCGGCTTGTTGCCAACCATACGAGCCATCGAGGCCAAGAAGACCATTGCGCTGGCCAATAAAGAGACGCTTGTTGTTGCCGGTGATCTTATTACCCGATTGGCAGTAGAGCATCGTGTGCCCATTATTCCGGTCGATTCGGAGCACTCGGCCATTTTCCAATGTTTGGTAGGCGAGGGCGACAATCCTATCGAGAAAATTATCCTTACAGCCTCAGGTGGCCCGTTCCGTTGTCACACCCAAGAGCAATTGCTCAAGGTAACACGTGCCGATGCTTTGCGTCACCCCAATTGGACGATGGGCAACAAGATTACCATCGATTCGGCTACGTTGATGAATAAAGGCTTTGAGATGATTGAGGCCAAGTGGCTCTTTGGCGTAGAGCCTTCACAAATAGAGGTCGTTGTTCATCCCCAATCGATTGTACACTCTATGGTAGAGTTTGCCGATGGTGCTGTCAAGGCGCAGTTGGGTACACCCGATATGAAACTGCCCATCCGTTATGCACTCTCATACCCCGACCGCCTTGTATCGGCCGACCGTAAGTTGTCGTTGACCGACTATGCAACGCTCACCTTCGAGCGTCCCGATATGGTGCGTTTCCCACTCTTGCAGTATGCCTTCGATGCGGTGGCAAAGGGAGGTAATATGCCCTGTATCATGAATGCGGCCAACGAAATAGCCGTAGCGGCTTTCCTGGCCGATCGCATCGGTTTCTGCCAGATAGCACAGACGGTAGCACATACTATGAGTGTGGTAGATTTTATACAGTTGCCCACCTATGATGATTATGTGGCCACCAATAGCGAAGCGCGCCATTGCGCCACACAATATATCGAAACATTAAAATAATAATATAACACAGTATGGAAACATTTCTTATCAAAGCCCTGCAATTGATGTTGAGCCTCTCGATACTCGTAGGTTTTCACGAGTTCGGACACTATATTTTCGCCCGTATGTTTGGCATCAGAGTAGAGCGTTTCTTTTTGTTTTTCGATTATAAGTTTGCCCTGCTCAGCTTCAAACGAGAGGCCCAATCGCTCGTGGTGAAGGTGTGCGATAAATTTAAATTCGACATACCTATGTGGGCGGCTAAGCCCTCCGATACCGAGTTTGGTATAGGCTGGATACCCTTTGGCGGCTATGTAAAGATAGCCGGTATGATAGACGAGTCGATGGATTTGGAGCAGATGAAGCAACCTATGCAGCCCTGGGAGTTCCGCTCTAAACCCGCTTGGCAACGCCTATTGGTTATGATTGCCGGCGTGTTGTTCAACTTTATATTGGCCATTATTATATATGCAGGTGTTACATTCCATTGGGGCGAAACTTATTTGCCGTTTGAAAATGCCAAGTATGGTATGGAGTTTAGTCAACCGGCATTGGAGAGTGGTTTTCGTAACGGCGATATTATTTGGGCTGCCGATGGCCAAAAACTTGAGTATCTGAACAACGAAACGTTGCACGCCATTATCGAAGCCCAAGAGGTAACAGTGTTGCGCGATGGCGCAGAGGCCTCGGTTGCCATAGACGATAGCCTTATGCTCAAGATAATGAAACAAAATGTGGGCTTTGCAACATACCTTATTCCTCCCGTTATTTATGAGACACAAGAGGGTTTGGGTGCGCATGCAGCCGGTCTTGTCAAAGGCGATAGAATTGTAAGCATAGATAGTGTGCCTGTGACTATGTATAGCGAAGTGGCACAAGTATTGCAACCCTATAAGTCGCAACCGGTTGAAGTGGCATTTATGCGTGCCGATAGTCTTATGACAGCCACCGTAATGACCGACTCATTGTGTCGCATAGGTGTGGCTATGTCGCCCCTTAGTGAGTTGTACACATTTGTAACAAAAAAATACAGCTTGTTGCAATCGATACCTCGCGGTGTTGAGATAGGTGTGAGCCGACTTGTAAACTATGTGAGTGATTTCAAATATGTATTTACCAAAGAGGGTGCGCAGAGTCTGGGCGGATTTGGTTCTATTGGTAGTCTTTTTGCTCCCCAATGGGATTGGTATTCGTTCTGGAATATGACAGCATTCCTCTCAGTGATACTTGCATTTATGAATATCTTACCTATACCCGCTCTCGATGGTGGTCACACGTTGTTCCTCTTATTTGAGGTGATAACCCGCCGCAAACCCAGCGAAAAATTCCTGGAGATAGCCCAAACGATAGGCCTCTTCCTTTTGTTTGGTTTGCTCATCTATGCCAATGGTAACGATATAATACGATTTTTCTTTAAATAACATACGATAACTATGTCATTAAGCAGATTTATACTCAAGCCCGGTAAGGAGGACTCGTTCCGCCGTTTTCATCCCTGGGTGTTTTCGGGAGCTATTCAACGTGTCATTGGCGAGCCTGTTGAGGGTGATGTCGTTGTGGTCGAAGACTGGCAAGGTAACTTTGTCGGTGTAGGACACTATCAAATAGGTAGTATTGCCGTTCGTATTCTATCATTCAAGCCGGTAGAGATTGACCATACATTCTATTGCGAGCGTTTGGGTGTAGCATACGAGATGCGCCGTAGTTTGGGATTGGAAAATGGAGATTATAACAATGCCTACCGTTTGGTGCATGGCGAGGGCGACAACCTGCCCGGACTCATTATAGATATATATCGCAATACAGCCGTTATGCAGGCTCATAGTCCCGGTATGCACTATGCGCGCCACACACTGGCCAAGGCTCTCAAAGAGGTGATGGGCGATAAACTCGACAATATATACTATAAATCGGAGACAACACTGCCCTACAAGGCTGCTCTTGAGCAAGAAAACGAATATCTGTTGGGTGGCGTTGGCGAAGATACTGCAACCGAAAACGGCCTTACATTCCATGTGGATTGGTTGCGTGGACAGAAGACCGGTTTCTTTGTAGACCAACGCGAAAATCGCTCTTTGCTCGAACGTTATTCTCGTGGTCGCAAGGTGCTCAATATGTTCTGTTATACAGGAGGTTTTTCTTTCTATGCTATGCGTGGAGGTGCCGAGTTGGTACACTCGGTCGATAGCTCAGCCAAAGCCATCGATCTCACTTGCCAAAATGTAGAGTTGAATTTCCCCGGCGATGCACGTCACAAAGCCTTTGCCGAAGATGCCTTTAAATATCTCGATGCCATGGGCGACAATTATGACCTTATCATACTCGATCCGCCTGCCTTTGCCAAGCATCGCAAAGTGCTCAACAATGCATTGCAAGGTTATCGCAAGCTCAATGCCAAAGCCTTTGAGAAGATACGCCCCGGAGGTATCCTGTTTACCTTCTCTTGCTCGCAGGTGGTGAGCAAGGAGAATTTCCGCTTGGCAGTCTTTACGGCAGCCGCACAATCGGGCCGCAAGGTGCGCATTTTGCATCAGCTCACTCAGCCCGCCGACCATCCGGTCAATATATATCACCCCGAAGGTGAATACTTGAAAGGTTTGGTATTGTATGTCGAATAAAAAAAAATAGATAAATCGAATTTAAAATCATAACAAACAATAAACTATAACCAATTAAATTTTTTTCCATTCTATGAAAAAAAACATCTGTATTATGTTGGCTTCATTGTCACTTATGGCTTGCGCCCCCGGTGCAAACCAAAAAGAGAATGCGGAGTTTGACTACACTGTAGAGCGTTTTGCCGACCTCGAAGTGCTTCGCTATCAAGTTAAAGGCTTTGACGAGTTGTCGCTCGATCAAAAGAAACTCATCTATTACCTCCAAGAGTCGGCTCTCTATGGTCGCGACATCCTCTTCGACCAAAACAGCAAATGGAGCTTGCCTCTTCGTTACACACTCGAAGCTATCTACACCGACTATCAAGGTGATAAGACTACTGCCGATTGGAAAGCATTCGATACTTACATCAAGCAAATCTGGTTTGCCAACGGCTTGCACCACCACTACTCAAGCGATAAAATTCTTCCCGCTTTCTCACAAGAGTTCTTTGTAGAGGCTGTAAAGGCTGTAGATGCAGCCAAATTGCCTTTGCGCGATGGCGAAACTGTAGATCAATTCTTGGCTACTCTTATGCCCATTATGTTCGATCCTACTGTGATGCCCAAACGTACCAACCAAGCCGATGGTGAGGATGTTGTGGCTACTTCGGCCGGTAACTATTACGATGGTGTTACCCAAGCTGAGGCTGAGGCTTTCTACGCTGCTATGAAAGATCCCAACGATGCTACTCCCATCTCTTACGGTCTCAACAGCCGTCTTGTAAAGCGCGATGGTAAAATATATGAGGAGGTTTATAAAATCGATGGTCGTTATGGTCAAGCTATCGCACGCATCGTTGAGTATCTTGAGAAAGCTGCTACTGTTGCCGAGAATGACCAACAAAAGGCTGTTATGGAGAAACTTATAGAGTATTATCGTACCGGCGATTTGAGAACTTTCGATGAGTATGCAATCTTGTGGGTAAAAGACCTCGACAGCCGCATTGACTATGTAAATGGCTTTACCGAGTCTTATGGCGATCCCCTCGGTATGAAGGCCAGCTGGGAGTCTATCGTTAACTTCAAGGACTTGGAGGCTTCACGCCGTACCGAACTTATCAGCGAAAACGCTCAATGGTTTGAAGATAACTCTCCCACAGAGGCTCGCTTCAAAAAAGAGAATGTAACAGGTGTATCGGCTAAGGTTATCACTGCTGCTATTCTTGCCGGCGACTGCTATCCCTCTACTGCTATTGGTATCAACCTTCCCAATGCCAACTGGATTCGCGCTGCTCACGGTTCTAAATCGGTTACTATCGATAACATCACAGAGGCATATGCCGAGGCTGCCAAAGGTAATGGTTTCAATGAAGAGTTTGTATATAGCGATGTAGAGCGTGAGTTGCTTGCCGAGTATGGCGGCATCACCGGCGACTTGCACACCGACCTCCACGAGTGCTTGGGCCACGGTTCGGGTAAATTGCTCCCCGGTGTTGATCCCGATGCTTTGAAAGCTCACGGTTCTACTCTCGAAGAGGCTCGTGCCGACCTTTTTGCCCTCTATTATATGGCCGATGCCAAGTTGGTTGAGTTGGGTATCATTCCCAATGCCGAGGCTTACAAGGCTTGCTACTACCAACAAATGATGAACGGTTTGATGACTCAATTGCACCGTATCGAACCCGGTAAGGATGTTGAGGAAAGCCACATGCGCGACCGTCAACTCATTGCTGCTTGGGCTTATGACTTGGGTAAAGAGAACAACGTGATTGAATTTGCTGTTGTTGACGGCAAACGTTATGTGAAGATTAATGACTATGTGAAGTTGCGTGAAATCTTCGGTCAACAACTTGCCGAAATACAACGCATCAAGAGCGAGGGCGATTATGAAGCCGGTCGTATCTTGGTTGAAAAATATGCCGTAAAAGTTGATCCCGAACTTCACAAAGAGGTATTGGATCGTTATGAGGCTCTTAACCTTGCTCCCTATAAGGGCTTCGTTAACCCCGTTTATACAGCTCACTACGATGAGAACGGTGAGATTGTAGACGTTACTCTCGACTATACTGAGGGTTATGCCGAGCAAATGTTGCGTTACTCAAAAGATTACGGTACATTGCCCGTTTATAACGACTAATAAAACGTTCTTGCAAGCCGTTGTTGCTTGCTGCTGATATACCGCCGATGGAGTGTTGTTTCGCACCATCGGCGGTTTTGCTTTTCATAATCTTTTTGTATTTTTGTGCTATCTATAAAGAAATATTAGAATGAATATGAAAAAACGCAATATTATTCTCTTTATCGCAGCCCTTATGATGGGTATGACGGCTGTTGCACAAGATCTCTCTACGCAACGAGGCGAAAGTCAGGACGTAGGCGTGTTGTTGGGCGAGAAACTTCATCATAATGGAGTGGTTATCAATCCTACACCGCAAGAGATGGTGCGATACGACACAACTTTAGATATTTCGCGAGGTATAGCGCTCAAAGGCAATGCCGGTGAGTATGCGCAAGAGCTCGATTTTCTCACCGAGAGTCGTCAAGGTGTTACTCTGCGAATAGATAAGGATGTCAATCTGCCTGCTCGTTATGGCGTGAAATTGGTTCCGGGAGCCTATAGGATGGATATTACGCATAAAGGGATAGAGATAAGAGCGCATGACGACTTAGGTGTGTTCTATGCCATACAATCGTTGCGGCAAATCGTGCAAAATGAAGTGGCTTGTGAAGGTAAGTTGCCCTGTCTTACTCTCAACGACTGGCCTTCGTTGCCATGTAGAGGTGTTGTAGAAGGTTTTTACGGTACACCCTGGTCGCACGAGATGCGTATGTCGTTGATTGCCTTTTACGGCCGGTTCAAGATGAATTATTATATCTATGGTCCCAAAGACGATCCCTATCACAGTTCTCCTCATTGGCGAGAGCCGTACCCCGCAGCCGAAGCATCCGAGATACGAGAATTGGTGGAGGCTTGTCGTAAGAATAGGGTACAGTTTGTGTGGGCAATCCATCCCGGTCAAGATATTCGTTGGGATGAAGAGGATTATAACAATCTGTTGCATAAGTTCGAGGTGATGTATGATTTGGGAGTGCGTGCGTTTGCTATTCATTTCGATGATATATCGGGCGAGGGTGCCAATCCGATTTACCAAATAGCATTGCTAAACCGCCTTAACGATGCCTTTGTTGCCACAAAAGGCGATGTCGCCCCGCTCATAGTATGTCCTACCGACTATACACGTCTGTGGGCCAATCCCACGCCGCGAGGTAGCTTGGTGAAATATGGCGAATCGCTACATCCCTCTATCGATATATTTTGGACGGGCGATGCCGTATGTAGCGATCTTACCAACGAAACCGTTGAGTGGGTAAGCGAGCGAGTGCAACGTCCTATTCTCTTCTGGTGGAATTATCCTGTTACCGACTATGCTCGTCACATTATGTTGCAAGCGCCTGTATATGGCTTATCATCAACGATGAATGCCGACAAGGTACGGGGTATCGTGAGTAACCCGATGGAGTATGGCGAAGCCTCTAAATTGGCACTCTATAGTGTGGCCGACTATGCTTGGAATACGCAGCAATACAATCCGATAGATAGTTGGGAGCGTGCGTTGCAATATATGGCCGCCGATACCAAAGATGCTTATCGTACCTTTGCCATACATTCGTGCGATACAGAAACAGGCTATCGCCGTATTGAGTCGTGGGAAACCGATACTTTTGGTATCGATACCTATACGCCTCAGTTGGCCGAGAAACTTAAAGCGGAGTGTTGCGTAATAGAAACAGTCCCAGCACAAATGGAGTCTTGTCGTAATGAGAGGCTTATCGAGGAGTTGCGCCCCTGGTTGGTAGAGTTTGGTAAGTTGGGGTATCGTTGTCGTAAGGCTATAGAGACGCTCGAGTTGTATAATAAAGCCGATTATAGTGCCTTTTGGACAGCCTATGTCAATAACCTGATGTCGGAGCAAGAGATTGAGCAATACAATGCACATCGTGTAGGCACTATGAAACTGCAACCATTCTACGAAAACTTGATGGATGCTATGGCGGCACGTTTTTATGAGCATTTGTCGGGCTGTAAAGCAGCGACTCTGTCTACCTTTGGTACCTATTCCTCGCTCTATGCTCCGCAAGCCAAGAATATGTTTGATAACGACACTGCTACCTACTATCATTCGGGTGGTGGGCAGCGTACGGGACACTATATCGCTGTAGATATGGGGTTTGTCAAGCAAGTTGAAAAGGTGCATATTTTGCAAGGACGCAATTCGATAGACGATTGTGATTACTATGATGCTGCGATTCTTGAATATTCGCTCGATGGAGATGTTTGGACTGCCTTTACCGATAGCCTGAGCGGGGTGTATGATATAGAGTGGAAGGGTGTGCCATTTGAAGCACGATATGTGCGTATGCGCAAATTGGAGTCTTCCAAAACCAATTGGTTGGCGGTTCGTTCGTGGGAGATAAATCCTGTCGATCAGTCTCTTTATCACATCGATGGCAATCCTTATACGGCTCTATCTGCTACATCGGTTGTTGATATAAAGTTGCCCCAAACAGCATCGCGATGCGTATTGTTGATGGGCAAAGTCGATTGCCGGCAACATCCGGTATGTCGTTTGTTGTTGCCCGATGGAAGCCTGTTGAAGAGTTACGATATTACCACATCTATGTTGGAAATAGATACGGCCGGAGCAAGTACACTGCAAATAGAAGGTATTGGTACCATTTATGAAGTGATATTCCTATAAAAACAGAAGAGGGTGTCTCAAAACGAGGCATCCTCTTTTCGTAAGAAGCATTTTGTAAAAAAAACAAACAAAGCCCTGACTTTCACAAGCCGGGGCTTTGCCATATCACAAAAAAATATTATCTTTGTGATATACAACAAATTAAACGT
>JAFZDG010000043.1 GCA_017561285.1 Bacteroidaceae bacterium | reverse complement strand
GCAGGGTTAGAGGGGTTACGAGCCTCGAACAACTCGGTTACACGAGGCAAACCACCGGTGATATCACCAGCCTTACCTTGTGCACGAGGTATCTTAACCAATACCTCACCGGCACGCATTGAGTTACCCTCTTCTACCATCAAGTGAGCACCTACGGGGAGTGAGTAGCTACGCAATACCTCACCACTTTCGTCAACGATAGAGGCCGAAGGTACACGTGTACGGTCTTTCGACTCGGTAATGATCTTCTCACGCAAGCCGGTTGTTTCGTCGCTCTCAACGCGGTAGGTTACACCTTCCTCTACGTTCTCGAACACAACCTTACCGGTAGCCTCCGATACGATAACTGCATTGAAGGGGTCCCACTCGCATATCATACTACCTTTTTGTACAAGGTCGCCGTTGTTGAAGTAGAGTTTCGAACCGTAGGGTATGTTGGCAGTTGTAAGTACCATCTTTGTATTGGGATCAACAATACGCATTTCGGCAAGACGACCTACAACGATAAGTTGCTTGTTGTTATTATCATCGATATAGTCAACGGTACGCAACTCATCGATTTCGAGGATACCATCGTAACGTGAAGTTACGTTAGATACTGCAGCAATATTCGAGGCGACACCACCGACGTGGAATGTACGCAATGTAAGCTGAGTACCGGGCTCACCGATAGATTGAGCTGCAATAACACCTACAGCCTCGCCCTTTTGTACCATGCGGTTGTTTGAGAGGTTGCGACCATAACACTTGGCGCACACACCCTTCTTCGACTCGCAAGTGAGCACCGAACGAATCTCGATGCGCTCGATAGGTGAATCTTCGATCTTCTTGGCAATAGCATCGGTAATCTCCTCTCCCGATTGAACGAGCAATTCGCCGGTAAGAGGATGATATACATCGTGTACCGACACACGACCTAAGATGCGCTCGCCAAGCGATGCAACAACGTTTTCGTTGTCTTTTACCTCGGTGCATACCAAGCCACGCAATGTACCGCAATCTTCCTCTGTGATGATTACGTCGTGAGCTACGTCAACAAGACGACGTGTCAAGTAACCGGCATCGGCAGTCTTCAAAGCGGTATCGGCAAGACCTTTACGAGCACCGTGAGTAGAGATAAAGTACTCGAGCACCGAAAGACCTTCTTTAAAGTTCGACAAGATGGGGTTCTCAATGATTTGACCACCCTCGGCACCGGCCTTTTGCGGTTTGGCCATAAGACCACGCATACCTGAGAGCTGACGAATCTGGTCTTTAGAACCACGAGCACCCGAATCGAGCATCATATATACTGAGTTGAAACCTTGATTGTCGCTCGACAATTGTTTCATCAGGATATTTGAGAGGTTTGAGTTGACGTGAGTCCAAGTATCGATAATTTGATTATAGCGTTCGTTGTTGGTAATGAAACCCATGCTATAGTTGGCCATGATTTGCTCTACCTCGGCATAACCCTCTTTTACGAGAGCCTCTTTCTCTGCGGGGATGATAACGTCGCCCAAGTTGAACGACAAACCACCACGGAACGCCATCAAGTAACCAAGGTTCTTGATATCATCGAGGAATTGAGCCGAACGTGTCACACCACATACCTTGATAACGCGGCTGATGATGTCACGCAATGACTTCTTAGACAAGATCTCGTTTACATAACCAATCTCTTTGGGTACAAATTGGTTTACAAGCACACGACCTACCGATGTATTGCTTACCAAGTGTTCGATACGGTTGCCTTCGGCATCGATATCTTCAACGATTACCGATACGGGAGCGTGCAAGTCAACCTTGCCCTCGTTGTATGCAATCTCAGCCTCTTCAGGACCATAGAATTTCAAGCCTTCACCCTTAGTACCGGGACGAAGTTTGGTAATATAGTAGAGACCGAGCACCATATCTTGAGAAGGTACGGTAATAGGAGCACCATTGGCAGGGTTAAGAATGTTGTGCGCACCCAACATAAGCATTTGAGCCTCGAGGATAGCCTCGTTGCCAAGAGGCAAGTGAACAGCCATTTGGTCACCGTCGAAGTCGGCGTTGAACGCTGTACATGCGAGGGGGTGAAGTTGAATAGCCTTACCTTCAATCATGCGGGGTTGGAATGCTTGGATACCCAAACGGTGAAGTGTAGGGGCACGGTTGAGCAGTACGGGGTGGCCCTTCATTACGTGCTCAAGAATATCCCATACCTCGGGACCTTTGCGATCGACGATTTTCTTGGCCGACTTAACAGTCTTAACAATACCGCGCTCAATGAGCTTACGTATTACAAACGGCTTGTACAACTCGGCAGCCATATCTTTGGGAAGACCGCACTCGTGCATCTTCAACTCGGGACCAACAACGATAACCGAACGAGCTGAGTAGTCAACACGCTTACCGAGAAGGTTTTGACGGAAACGACCTTGCTTACCCTTCAAACTGTCAGAGAGCGACTTCAAGGGACGATTTGCTTCGGTCTTAACGGCGCTCGACTTACGAGAGTTATCGAGCAACGAGTCAACAGCCTCTTGCAACATACGCTTTTCGTTGCGCAAGATTACCTCGGGAGCTTTGATCTCCATCAAGCGTTTGAGACGGTTGTTACGTATAATTACACGACGATAAAGGTCGTTGAGGTCGGATGTAGCAAAGCGACCACCATCGAGGGGTACCAAGGGACGCAATTCGGGAGGAATAACGGGAACAACCTTGAGTACCATCCACTCGGGACGGTTGCGATCTTTCGATGCACGGAACGACTCTACAACTTGCAGACGTTTCAATGCCTCGGTTTTGCGTTGTTGCGAGCCATCTTTGCTGGCGCGGTCGCGCAATTCGTACGATAGGCCATCCAAGTCGATACGCGACAAGAGGTCGTATATAGCCTCGGCACCCATCTTGGCAATAAACTTGTTGGGATCGCTGTCATCGAGCATTTGATTCTCGCGGGGCAGCTCTTCCATTACCTTCAGATATTCTTCTTCCGAGAGCAAATCGTAGGTATTGTACTCCTCAACCACACCGGGTTGCACTACTACGTAGCGTTCGTAGTAGATAACAGCATCGAGTTTCTTGCTGGGCATTCCCAACAAATAGCCAATCTTATTGGGCAAAGAGCGGAAATACCAGATGTGAGCAACAGGCACAACAAGCTGAATGTGGCCCATACGCTCGCGACGTACTTTCTTCTCGGTAACTTCTACACCACAACGGTCGCACACGATGCCTTTGTAGCGAATGCGTTTGTACTTACCGCAATGGCACTCATAGTCCTTAACAGGGCCAAAGATGCGCTCGCAGAACAAACCATCACGCTCGGGCTTGTAGGTACGATAGTTGATAGTTTCGGGTTTCAGTACCTCACCGCTCGAATTTTCGAGAATCTCTTCGGGAGATGCCAAACCAATAGTAATCTTCGAGAAGTTACTCTTTATTTTATTATCTCTTCTGAAAGCCATATTTTTCTTCTTACTAAAGAGTTGAATTTCTTATTTTGTACTCCATTCTGCCTTGCACAGGCAGAATGGAGTGCTATTTGTTTTAGTCTAATGTAATGCTGAGACCGAGACCACGCAACTCATGCAACAACACGTTGAGCGATTCGGGGATACCGGGGTTAGGCATTGAGTCGCCCTTAACGATAGCCTCGTAGGCTTTTGAACGGCCCACTACATCGTCACTCTTAACGGTGAGAATCTCTTGCAAGATGTGTGATGCACCGAATGCTTCGAGTGCCCAAACCTCCATCTCTCCGAAACGTTGACCACCAAATTGAGCCTTACCACCGAGAGGTTGTTGTGTGATGAGTGAGTACGGACCGATAGAACGGGCGTGCATCTTATCTTCAACCATGTGGCCCAACTTGAGCATGTAGATAACACCTACGGTAGCGGGTTGGTCGAAGCGCTCGCCGGTACCACCATCATACAAGTAGGTCTTACCATAACGGGGCAAACCGGCCTTGTCGGTCCATTCATTCAAGTCGTCGAGCGAAGCACCATCGAAGATAGGTGTAGCAAATTTCTCACCCAATACTTGTCCGGCCCAGCCGAGAACTGTCTCGAAAATCTGTCCCAAGTTCATACGCGAAGGCACACCCAGAGGGTTCAATACAATGTCAACAGGTGTACCATCGGCCAAGAAAGGCATATCTTCTTGACGTACGATACGCGACACGATACCCTTGTTACCGTGACGACCTGCCATCTTATCACCTACGCTTATCTTACGCTTCTTGGCAATATAAACCTTGGCAAGTTGCACAATGCCTTGGGGCAATTCATCACCTACCGACTCATCGAATTTGCGGCGACGCAACTCGGCATCGAGTTCTTTGTACTTGCGCAAATAGTTGATGATAGTAGTGCGAATGAGATCGTTCTTCGCAGCATCCGATGTCCACTTGCTCACTTGAACAGTAGTATAGTCTATCTTGCTCAATATAGCAGGAGTAAAACGGGCACCTTTAGGAATTACGTCATCGCCCAAGAAGTCTTTGACACCCATCGATGTCTTGCCATCGGTAAGTGTGAGCAGTTTGTTCACAAGGATTTCTTTTACCTTGTTCATCTTTACCTCATACTCATCCTCAAGCTGTTGCAACTTGGCTTTGTCGCTCAAGCGCGATTTTTTCTTTTTCATTGCACGCGAGAAGATGTTGGTGCCAATAACAACACCCTTCAACGAAGGAGTGGCCTTCAACGAAGCATCTTTTACATCGCCTGCCTTGTCACCAAAGATAGCACGCAAGAGTTTCTCCTCGGGTGAGGGATCAGACTCGCCCTTGGGAGTAATCTTACCAATCATGATATCGCCGGGATTAACGCGAGCACCTACACGTATTACACCATTCTCATCAAGGTCTTTGGTAGCATCTTCGCTCACATTGGGAATATCAGAGGTCAACTCCTCCATACCACGTTTGGTTTCACGCACCTCGAGAATGTACTCATCAACGTGTACCGAGGTGAGAATATCTTCACGTACAACACGCTCATTGAGCACGATAGCATCCTCATAGTTGTAACCCTTCCAGGGCATGAATGCCACCTTGAGGTTGCGACCAAGAGCCAACTCGCCATTTTCGGTTGAGTAACCTTCGGTAAGGATTTGGCCTTCGGTTACACGTTGACCTTTTTGACAAATAGGACGCAAGTCGATGGTTGTACTTTGGTTGGTTTTACGGAATTTGGGTATGTTATACTCTTTTACCGCATCGACAAACGAAGTGAACTCCTCATCGGCAGTGCGATCGTAGCGAATGCGAATAGTAGTAGCATCGACATACTCAATAACGCCCTCACCCTCGGCAGTAATTTGTGTACGAGAGTCGCGAATGAGCTGACCTTCGAGGCCTGTACCCACGATGGGCGACTCGCTACGCAACAAAGGTACTGCTTGACGCATCATGTTTGATCCCATCAACGCACGGTTCGCGTCGTCGTGCTCGAGGAAGGGAATCAACGATGCAGCAATAGAGGCAATTTGTGTGGGCGACACGTCCATAAGCTCCACTTGATCGGGAGTTGCCAAGGGGAAGTCGGCATCAAGACGTGCTTTGATACGGTTATTCACAAAGTCGCCGTTATCCTTCAAGGGGGCATTACCTTGTGCAATCACTTTACCCTCTTCAACCTCGGCAGTAAGATAAACCACCTCATCGTTGGCAAGATTTACCTTACCATCTTTTACAACACGATAGG